>NZ_MZGS01000027.1 GCF_003111625.1 Methanobrevibacter thaueri
AGAAATTTGACCCCATTTTAGATAAAATAAAAAATGAATACTACACTGAATACGGACAAAACGCATATGCAGGCAGAGGACCATACGCAGAAGGAGGATTCGCAATTTTACTTGAATCACGTAATTTTAGAGGAATAAAAACAAAAGGAATAAAAAAAGCAAATAACGAAATGACACGAACAACAATAACACACAACATCAAAAAAATACACAAACACATCAATAACAAAACTCTAAACAAAATATTAAATGAAATTAAGAAAGAAAAACTAAAACAACCCATAAATATAAACATATTTGACAAATGGACTGATAATTACATAATTGAAAATGGCAAAATCATAGATTTCAAAAATTAAATTAAGAAAAAATTCAAAGGAGAAATAGCGGACACCCCCACTATGCGAATAATGAAAAGAAAGTGCAAGTAAACACTATTTTATTATAGACTCTATATTAATGGTAAAGATTATCTTCAATATAATCAAGGGGTATTTTAAAAACAGGTTATGTGAATTGGGTAATCTATATGAAAAAATAAAAAAAGTAATAGAGATTAAAAATCTCTATTTTTTAACAGTAATTTTAACTGATTTTGCAACTTTATTGTAAAGGCCGTTTCCAGCAAAGTTAACTTTGGCAGTGTATTTGCCTTTTTTCTTTAAGTTTTTAACTTTAAAGGTAGCTTTACCTTTAGCGTTGGTGGTTGCTTTGTAGGTTTTACCTTTAACTTTTAAGGTAACTTTAGCTTTTTTGATTGCTTTGCCTTTACTGTCTTTTAAGGTAACCGCATATTTTTTGGTTTTGACTTTAGCTTTGAAAGTTTTCTTTTTAGCAGTTAATTTGGTTGCTTCCTTGTTGATTTTGATAGTTGCAGTCTTGGTGGATGCAGCATAATATGCGTCACCAGTGAAATTAACTGTTAACTTTTGAGTTCCAGCTTTGGAAGCAGTGATTTTGTAATTAACTACACCTTTATCATCAGTGGTATATTCTTTACCGTTGATAGTTACTTTTTGATTTGCTAAAACGTTACCTGAGTTGTCTTTTAAGACAATTTGGTAATTTACACCAGATTTAGTGGCAGTTACTAAAAGTGATTTGTCTGGAGCGGTAATAACTGATGGTGCTTTCTCAATGACGAATGCCTTATAAATAGATTTATAAGAGTAGTCAGCATCCCCATCAAATTTAATCAAAGCAACATATTCTTCAGGAACTACATTAATGTTAAATACAGCATCACCGAATTCATCAGTAACGTTAATGAATGTTTGACCACCAACTGAAACCATAACTGTTTTATTAAACAATTGACGACCGTATTCATCTAAAAGTTTAACTTTAAAGAAATCATCAGTACCATAAACTTTGGCAAAACCGCTAGCAGCGATAACAACTTTGAGTTTATCAGTAGGAACACCTGTGTTTCCAGATGAAGTTATATTACCTAATCCGATAATGGTCATATCACCTTCACCTTCGTTACTTGTCATTTTGTTATTGGTAATAGTACCATTATTGTCACCTAAAACAGCTGCATAATCACCAGTGGTATAAATGACATTGTCATTAATAGTGAAGTTACCTTTTTTGATTACAACTCCAGTATCAACGATTCCCATTTGATCCCAAACAGGTTTATCGCCTACTTTTGAAGCATTGGAAGTAATATTGTTGTTGTCAATGGTTATTTCATCAATATAAGCACCAATACCCATAGTATGATTACCGCTTACTTTAATATCATTTTCAATTATTTCTGCTTCGGTTCCTCCTACTTCAACACCTACAACATAATAAGCTTCACCAGTTATGTTATTCTTTTGAATAGTAATAGTGACCGGCATGTAATTCATTCCAGAGTAAATCGGGTAAGCAGAATTAGTAGCAGTAGCGCCTATATTATTTGAAACGATTATTCCCTCAGCAGCGCCTTCAACATCAATACCACATGCATATTCATCAGAAGTTACAGCAATATTGTTGTCTGAAATAACGAAATACTCATCATTAATAATGATAGCATAGGTATAACCTGCACCCTTAACAAGTATATCGTTAGAAACAACTTTTGCATTAGCTGAATTCAAAATATCAATACCGTAAATAGTATCCCAGCTAGTGCCTCCATTAGTGCTTATAGTAATATTATTGTGGTTTAATATCGCATCATCACAACCCACTATAACAATACCTTCACTGAAAGATTCACGGGTAGCGCCCCAGTTAACAGCAAAGGTAGGAATAGCAATGTCAAAATCATTATCCCTAATTACAAGATCACTATTTTTAACGAAAACAGCATATGATCTGGTATTATTGGATGAGTCATAAATTGGGTAACCCCAATCATCATAGCCAATGATTACGAATTGGTTATCAACCATACCATTGAATGTTACATTGTTATTAATAATAGTTAAGTCAACTTCTTCAGCAACAATAGCATAATTATTAACTTTACCACTATTAGCATTAACTACAATATCATTATCTGTAATTTTCACAATATCATTTGTTGAATCAGCATTGATGCCTATGGCATTAGAAGCGATTTTATTATTAGTTATGGTTGCATTACCACTAATTACTTTAATACCACAGTTATCAGTTTTCATATTATCCCAAACAGGATTATCTCCCACATTTGAAGCAAAAGCATTAACAATATTGTCCTTTATTTCAACCTGGGAAACTTTAGTTCCAATACCAATAGTATGATTACCATCTACATAAATAACATTTTCATAAATATCAGCTTCTGAAGCAGCAATCTCTAAACCAACAACATAGTAAGCTTCACCTTTAATTTCATTGTTATTGATGGAAACCACTACGTCCTGACCTGCTACCATACCAGTGTAAATCGGATAAGCGGAATTGGTTGCAGTAGCAGTGACAATATTGTTCTCAATCTCACCTTTAGCTGCACCTTCAACATCAATGCCACAGGCATATTCGTCAGAGGTTACAGTAATGTTATTAGCATATATTTTGAAAAGTTCATCATTGATAATGATACCATAGGAATAACCTGCACCATTAAGAACTATATCGTTAACCACAATGGTTGGATTAGCGGAATTCAAAATATCAATACCGTAAATAGTATCCCAGCTATTACCACCATTAGTACTTATTGTAATATTATTGTTGCTTAATACCGCATCATCACAACCTGCTAAAACAACACCTTCACTGAAAGATTCACGGGTAGCGCCCCAGTTTACAGCAAAGGTAGGAATGGCAATATCAAAATTATTATCAAAAATCTTAACATTACTATTTTTAACGAAAACACCATAGGTGCGAGTGTTCTTGCTGGTATCATAAATAGGATAACCCCACTCGTCATAGCCATCGATTTCGAATTGGTTATCAACCATACCCTTGAATGTTACATTGTTATTAAAAATAAATAAATTGTTAATTTTTTCAGCAACAATAGCATGATTATCAACTTTGCCGCTGTTAGCCTCTACAACAATAGTGTTGTTTTCTAAATCGATATTGCTTCTGACTGTATCCTCTGTAGCATAAATACCTACACTAGTAGAATAAATTTTATTATTTTTAACTATACAATTACCTAAAACAGCAATTCCCATTGAATTAGTATCCAATATTGGATCACCAGTGAATGCAGTACCGACATTTGAACCTAAGGAATAAATTTCATTGCCATCCACAACTGCATTATTACCATCCGGTAAAAATGAACCTGCAATACCATAAGTGTAATTACCATTAGAGGTGATTGAGTTGTTAATTATCTTTGCATCAGTATGTCTTATTTCCATACCACAAGCCAAATAACCGTTTAAGTCAATTGTATTCTCTTTATAAGTGACATTTGTAATATGGCCGAAATTTTGCTCTGAATAAATACCATATGCTGCGCCGACGGAATATGGATTTTCAGATGTAGTAGGCACTTTAAGAGATATTGTGTTATTATACACTGAACCGTCACTTGAAGGTCCTTCAATATTGATACCTGCAGCATAATAAGCATCTGAAGATAGGTTGAAAGTATTGTCTGAAATTTCAAGTCCTTCAGAGGAAATAAACACTCCATAAATGTAAGAATGTCCCAAAGCATTAATTTCATTTCCTTTGATGATAACATTGGAATCTGAAATTGCATATTCCATATCACCATGAGCAGAAATGACATTTATTGTGTCTGAAGAACCAGATACATTATTATATTTTAGATTGATTCTATTGTCGATGAACTTTACATCCTCACAGTAATAGAATACAATTCCCTCAGAAACAGGTTCAGGACCATTATAATAACCACGAGGGATTCTTACTGAAGGCAATTCAATATTGAAAGTATTTCCCTGAACTGTAATGTCCTCAGATGGTTCATACCATTCCTCATCACCAACTACACGAATAGCATTATTTATATTTTCTTTTGCACCATCAGTATTTCCCACATAAGTAATATTGTTACCTATAATTTGCAATTCGTAAATTTGACAATTTCCCATATTTTCATCAAAACCTGCATAAATTGCATATGCTTCTTCACCTTCAGGCCCAATGAAAGTCAAATTATTGCCTGACAAAATTATGTTTTCCAAATAAGTATCAGCACCAATATATATTAAGCTATTATGTTGATTTGTATTGTCTGTTAAAAGATTGAATCCATTAATAGTTACTCCATTTTGTGCAATCCAGAATTGAACATTATTAAAAGTAGCGCCATTACCGGTGAATTTAACCGGATGGTCGCCTGCAATCATGATCTGACTAATTTCCAAATCAGTGAAGTTACCTTCAAAAATCAATTCGTCAGCATCGGATGTCAACGCCCCTGAACTGTCAAAGTAATCGAAAAATGTATCCTTGGTTACAGTGCTACTCTCACCAACGACATTTGAGGAATCGTCAGCTTCAATAGCAGTTTCATCACTCGCACTAAGCGTATCAGTATCATCCTCAACGCTTAGAACATCTTCATCTACAGCTATTCCATCATCCGCTTCATTCAGAGTAACATCCTCATCGGCTGCAAAAGCAACGCCTAAAGACAACATCACCAAACAAAGCAGGATTAATGAAATAATCAAACTATTTTTCTTAATAGTTCCACCTCATTTAATAATTATTAAATTAAAATATAGTCTTGATTTTAAATGAAAAATATTTGTAAATTGACTACACTTAATAATATAAATTTAAATATATTTAAAAGTTATTCAAATAAAATTAAAAAAAAAGTAAAATAAAGGTTAAAAACCTTTACTTTTTGATTTTGATTGTATTCTTAATAGTGCATCCGCCATAACTTGAACTTATAGAATATTTACCTGCTTTCAAATTCTTAATGGATGCAGTGGCTATGCCTTTTTTATTTGTTTTAGCAGTGTATTTTTTACCTTTGATTTTAAAAGTAACTTTTTTATTTTTCACTGCTTTGCCATTCTTATCAACCACTTTTACTGAAAATTTGATTTTTTTGGCTTTTTTCGCAGCAATATTTTTTGCAGTCAATGTAGGTTTGAAAGTTAGCTTGTTTGAAACCTTATCCCCATTATATTCTGCAGTGATTGTGTAAGTTCCGGCTTTTAGTTTAAGGGATTTTGTAGCATAACCGTTTTTATCAGTCTGGACTTTGTAAGTTTGACCATTGACTTTAATGATTACGACATTTCCAGAGCCATACTTTCCATCTGGTCCTTTTACGCGCACTTTATAGTTTATTGTGTTTCCATAATAGACACTGTAACTTTTGCTTTCAACAATTGATGGTAAAACAGTTATTTTTGTAGTATTTTTAGAATCATAATATTGTGAATCGCCTGCAAATGAAACGGAAACTGAATAACTGCCTTTAGAAATAACCGGAAGGATTATTTCCCCTTTGGAATTGGTTGAAAGATCAAAAGTTTTTGAACCAATTTTCACTGAAACCAACTTATTAGATAACAAATTATCTTTTGCATCTTTCAAAATGGCTAAAACACCGCCAGGATAAACATTTTTATTGACTGTGAGTTTTGTGCCTACTAATTTATAAGCAGTTAAATTAGCATTTACAGAAGTTGATTTGAAATAATCCGGATCAATGATTTTTGCAGTGATTATTGGATAATCATCATATATTTCAGGTATTTCTCCAATGAGAGAAGCTATACCATTGCCATCACTAATGGCCCTACCAACATAATTTTCATAACCCTCATCATTGATGTAGAATTCAACAGTTATTCCCTCAACGCCAATGCCTAAAATGTTCTTAATTACTGCTTTAAATTCAGCATTCCTATGCATTGCGCCGGTCGTATTGTATAAAACTACATCCAAGTCTCCATTTTCAACCTTTAGAAGAGCAGTGAATTCGGTTAATCTAAAGTATTTTTTATTTACTAATGCTGAAAATGTATATGATGCAGGAGTGTAGTCGACAAAACCATATTCGAATTTTGCTTCACCATTTGTTATGATAGCCTCACCAACAACATTGCCGTCCAAATCTATAAATTTAACTGTTGCTCCTTCCAAAGCATTATCAGCAGTTGTGAAAACAAATGTTCCATCTTCCAAATAGTTAATTTTGATGTTTTGGAGTTCACCATTCACTAAATACTTATAATTATTTTTTACAACATTACTTGAAGCATCATTTACTCCTTCATCACCTATTCCTAATTCTGAATCCAAATAATTGTCTTCAATTACATTATTGATTGCATCTTCATCTAGAAGTATTGCATAACCTTTTTTAGAGGTAATTTCATTATTAATGATGTTATTATCAGTTGAATTGGAATCAAGATAGATTCCTGCATTTCCTTCAGGAATAACATCATGGTTGTTAAAGGAAATGTCTTCACCGGTTCCATTAGCTATTATTTTGTTTTTAACAATGTCATTATTAACAGAATTGCCAATTGCAAATCCATAAGCTAGTTTTGCATTGATTTCAAAATTGTTTTCGTTGATTTTATTATTGTTTGAATTGAAAGCTTCAATTCCATATACCACATCGGAATTTAATTTGAAAATATTTTTAGTGATATTGGAATTTTGTGGCTTTTCCAAATTAATACCATAAGCTACGCAATCAGATTGCATATTAACAACATTTGAAGTAATTATTGTATCTGTAGATTCCTGACCAATCACAAATCCTTCAACAAAGTATGTTCCTTCCAATAGGATTTGATTGTTGATAAACCTGGTATTTGTTGCACCTTGACCTTCAGGAGCGTTATGCCCTTCAGTATAACCTAAGACTCCCATTCCATAGATATAATTATCATTACCGTATACATAGACATTATTTGATGAGAAAGTGTTATCATGACAATTATAATACAAGTCAATGCCAACAAGGGAGTTTGTGGATTGATTGGTGCCAACTGTTCTATTTAATTTAGAAGTTACATTAACCCTATTTCCGATAACATTGTTTCCGGAAGCATAAATCATTAAAATTCCATAGGTTCTAAAAATTCCGGTGACATAATGATTTCCATCAAAGCAACTGCCGTCAAGACAACTTCCATTCAAAGAATTACCATCTAAACAATTACCATCTAAACAATTACCATCCAAGCAATTACCATCCAAACAGTTACCATCTAAACAATTACCCTCCAAGCAATTACCATCAATACAGGTTTCACCACCAGAAAGAGCATATACTACACCAGTACCGACAGTTTTAATAGTGTTATTGACAAAATTACAATCCTCAACTGTGTGAGCGAGCAATGTGTAAGTTAAATAATTACCACTGGAATATAGTTTGTTGTTTAATACGTCAACATTACTTGATTCGACAACATAAATCGCATATGCGGCATTTGGATCGGTAACCTCAATATCACAGTTTTTAATTGTTGCTCCAAATACTCTGTAGGCAACTACGCCCCAGCAATTTATTCTGCCAGACTCATTGTTTCTGATTACCAAATTCTCGAGCCATACACTATCAGAAGATAACTGGAAAGTAGTGTTGTAGAATATTGCATTTTGGCCACTTATTTTAAGCGCTTTATTTACAATAATCATTTCATTGTGGAATTCGCCTTCAAAATTTAATATATCTCCATCTGTAATATTCGGTTTGAATGCTCCATTTTCCTCTAAGAAATCAGTGTATAGGTTAGAAGGAGTTACTGTGTAGGTTGTTCCATTAAAATTGTAAACCGGCCTTGAAGGGTCATATTCCCCATTAGGATCCGTAACATTACCTCCATTTTTTGGAATAGTATTCGGACCTATTACATTATTTGAATTGGCATCAGCGTCCCTTGCATCAATAGCATAGGTATTTCCAGTGAATATATAGTTATTTACGATAGTGAGGTTTCCAGGCATTCTTTTTGAACTTAATTTTTGAATTAAAACACCGACACCAGATTGGCTTGTAATATTATTGCCAATGACAGTTAGGTTATAAGAATGAGAGTTATATAAAATTCCTGCCCCTGAAAGAGTTGAAATCTTATTGTTTTTAATTAGTATATCAGAACCTTGAGGATGTATACCTGTTCCTCTGTATATTACTTGAACATGATTGTTTTCTACAGTAGAATGGTCCAGTACTGAAATTCCCGCACCACTTGCCAATATTTTTGAATTTAAAATTGTATTGTTGACAATAGTTGAGTAAGTACCTCCCACAATTCCAATATCTCCACCTACCTCAATTGTAGGGTGATTATAATCGGCACCAGTCATATTAATTATCCAATTATTAATGATTCTGTTACCTGAACCCTGTGAAGATACTCCCCTATAAGCTCCAATGATTCTATTAGAGTCAACAGTATTATTTGAACCCATTAATTGAACTCCATAACTCCAGGAAGTAGGAAGAACGTGATATTTTATAGTGTTATTGTAAATCAAATTAAAATTAGAATCTCCTCCTTTTAAAGGACCTCCAGAGTAGCTTGATAAGTAAACTGCATTTGCATCATCACAACCGATTTGATTATTTGCTATATAATTGTAATGAGCTCCACTAACAAGCAATGGAGGAGTTGAACGAGTTCCATGACCGTAAGTAATTCCATATGCATTTAAATTGTTGTTAGTGACATTATTGTAATTAGCACTATTTGCAATACAAACTGCATAAGATGAAGCTCCGGTATTGTTAATAAAACAGTCCCGAATAATACAGTTGCTTACACCATTTAAAAAAATACCATATGTTGTTTCTTTAGTATTAAAAATGTTCAATTTTGAAATAGAGCTTCCGGAAGCTCCATCAGAAAATGTAAACATACAATTGGATAATCTGACATCCTCTTTTCCAACAACATTTATTGATTTTTTAAAAACAAACTTTAAATTTGAAAAATCGCCTTCAAGATTAATTGTATCTCCTTCACTTGCAGAAGAATCCTTTAATTCACCTGTAGATGCATCAAAATAATTATAATAATTTGATTTAGTGACATTGTGAGAATTAGTAGATACAATATCCTCCCCATTAGAAGCCACAACATCTTCCGATGGGACATCCTCTAAAATAGCTCCATCATCACTTGCAATAGTATCATTTAAATCATCAGCAGCACTTACAGCACCGATAGATACTAAAAGTAATAATAAAACTAATATAAAATTAATTTTTTTAATCATAATATACCTCTCTTACATAAATAATCTATACTATTATTATGTTTGGAGATAAAGTATATTTAAAAATTTCTAAAATTCAAAAAAATAAAAAAAAGTTGATGATTAATTAATAATCATCATAATCTTCATCATCATCTCTCCAATATCCAAGGAGGAATATTGCAATCAATACAATAACCGCAATAACAACAAATATTGGCATGTTTGACTCGGTGGCACTAGCTGATTTTGCAGCTGACTTATCGGACAGCTCATATGCTTTAGCACCTGAGTCTCCTGCACCATCGGATGAGGAACTTTGTGAAGTTTGTGATTCACTGGCTGATTTTGCATCTCCGCTTTGTGAAGCGTCAGCACCAACAGCAGTCTTTCCACCACTTTCACTACTTGTTTTCTCATTGGATGTTCCGTTTACCAATTCCTGCGCATTTGAATTATCATTGCCTCCGTTTTCAGCACCATTAGGAGATCCTCCTCCCTCTTGATTGGAGCTTGTGTCGTCTTCAGGCATTTGATATAATGGGTCAGTATTGGTAGCCTGTGCCAGGATTTCTGCAAACTCTTGTTTTTCAGCAGGAGTCAAAGAACTCATTTGGATGATTTTGGCGTTGAATGCCAGGTTTTTACATGTGTGGTGACAACATGCAACACCGTACTGTTTCACTTGATTTATATATTCGTTAGCCAAATCCTTGAAAGTCTTCATATCAGTTTGCCAGGTTCCTTGGTCTGCCAAATACATCATCCATGCAAGGGATGTCTGATATCCCGCTGAAGTTGTTGCGCCGTCAATGTATTGGTTCATGCCCAACAATTCGTTGGCCAGCTGATTACCCACTTCAGTGCCGAGCTTGTCGTTTGCTACAGTCAAACCACCGAACATGTTCTGGATTCTTGATGCATAGGAGTTCATTCCAGTACCTCCACCAGTGACAAGAGGCATGTAATATTTAGGGTTCAGGAGCATTGATCTGATTTCAAATTCGATTTCCTCTTCATATGTTCTTGAGACATAATTGTTCTTGCTTCTGATGTCTACAAATGAAGTGTCTGGTCTTGATTGACCGGATTGATCTTTCAATACGCTTGCCGCATTGTACAATCCTCCAAACCAGTCGTAGTAATCGTCTGAATCGAAGAGTCTCCATGTACTGTCGAAGTTTTGAGTAATCAAGTCTGTCTTGTTAAGCAGATATTTGAAGTTTTCCTTTTGATTGGTGATTACCAAATTGCCTTGGTCGTCAATAGTCCATGAGTATGACACCCTGGAAAGATAAACGTCCATTGCAAACTCATTTACTGTGTTGATGTCCCAGTCCGCTGTGTTCGGAATGAGAGTTGACATACCTGTTCCTTCCAATACATTACCCGGAAGACCGAATAACCTGTCAAGTGAAGGATTCTCGTTGTAATGCTTAATCACATAGTTGTTGGTTTCATTTTCCCCAGGTGCGAATGCCGCAAGTTTTGTGGCGGTCAGCATCCAGGTCAACCAATCCTTATTGCTTGTAACGATACTTGCAAATACGTCAATTCTTGGCCTGTTTACAACGCTTCCGTTGGACAATTTCACGGTCAAGTCCTTTAATGGGAGCATTTGCACTCCAACAACCTTACCGTTGTCCAGCCATACCGGCTTACAACCAAGGAAGTATAGGAATTCCGCAACACCAATTCCTTCAGTTCTTGAAATTTCTGTTCCCCATAGGATCAATGAAGTCAATTCAGGCCAGGAGCCATGTTTTTCGTAATATTCACTGAGCAACAAGTCAACGATCTTGACTGCAGACTCGTAAGCTGACTCGGAAGGCATTCTTGTCGGGTCGGATGCATATCCGTCATAACCTGTCGGGATTGAATCCCCATATGAAGGATCGGCAAACAAACCGGATTTCACATATCCGCCTTCCAAAGCTGTGAAGATTGCATTCCATTCATTGTTGTTCTGAATATTGATAATCACTTGCTCTGCATAGCGTGTTGAGTTATATAATGCTGAACCAATAGGAATCTCATATTTTACGGCCAACTCATCGATTGATGAACCGTTTACCAAATCCCTAACATAATCCATCAGGAACTGTTTGATTGCAGCTGCCTCAACAAGGTAGTTCAAATTGCCTTGAACATCACCATAGAATGTTTTTCCCGCAAATTCAGGGTATAGGAATTCCATGATTTGATTGTAGATTTTGGTTTGTGAAGTTGTGATTGTAATAACTTCCTCAACAAGTTCATCGCCGGTCAGGATCTTACCGAGAGTGTGCAGACCGTAAGTGATGAAATCATCCTCCATTGCTTCAAGGTACAAGTGCAAGTCATCTATCCATTGCTGGAAGGTTTCATTTTCACCTGTGAAGTTTCTGAAACCTAATGTAGGAGCCAATTTGAGTATTTTAGCCTTATATTCCTCTGCATTTGAGGTTACGTTAAGGTTTACTTGGTCCTTATAGTAATTGATGTAGTTATTTAAAACTGTATAATTACCATATAATCCGGAAGTGACCATTGCAGGAGTCATGTGAGTGATCAGCAATGCCGCAATCCTGTCTCTTGCAACCATAGCTTCCCCAGGGTTTGATACAATATATGGATACAATGTTGGGTTTAATGTCAACTCAAAAGTCCAGTCCCCTTCAACAGCACCAAGATTTGTTCCAGGCAGCCATTCGAGGGTACCGTGAGTTCCCATGTTGACTATTGCATTTACCTTTGCGGTCTTGTCCAGCCATTTATAGAATGAAACGTAGTATTGTGTTGGAGGAAGTGTCAAGTCGTGGTAATTTTCCACTGTCTTAAGCTCTTCCCAACCTCTACTTGGCTGGAATGTAATGAATACCTTACCGAACCATATTCCCGGGACGACCATGTACTGCTCATCGGTTCCGTTGTATACCATTGACGGACCCAAACCTGAACCCCAGTAATCAGTCATGTTCTTAATGAGGTTTTGAGGAATGTCCCTGATCAGTTGACGGAAGTCCCTTGTGGATATGAGCTGATGGTGTTCAACCAATGCATCGTAGTTGTCCTCAACATATTGTCTTAGCAAACCGTAAGCCCATGAACCCTTGTTACCCATCTTGAAGATGATGTCCTCGAGTTCGCGTGCGGTCATGATTTGCCTGATGTCCCCACCTGTATCGTAGCCTTGTTCATATAACTTTACAATCAAGTCATAGGTTGATTGGGTTACGTTTAAGTATGATGCCCCAATTTCGGCCTTACCCGGCGGATAGTTGTACAATACGATTGCAATTGTCTTATCGGAATTGTCCAAATCCTTTAAGTCTGCCCATCCGCAGCTCAGCTTGACCATCTTGTCCACACCGGACTGGATGACATGGGTCTTACCCTCACCGTCGACATAGGATAGGATTACAGGACCGTAAACCCCTTCGAAACTTGGGTAGGTAACGGCGTATGTCCATTCGACTTGAGGACCCAATTCACTGTTGTAGCTGTATTCAGATATTTCGTTGACCCCTTTAAGAACAGCAATGTCTATATCGGATAAATCAGGTTCGGCAGAACCGTTTGCATAACTTAAAGACCAACTATATAATGAAGTAATTGTAGAGATTCCAATTTTTGAGGAACTTGTAATTCTATTTAATATAGAAGACATGGAAGGGGTGGTACTTGTCTTAAAGACATTAAAAGCAGGCCTACCGCTTGCTGCATAGCTTCTAATCAAAGAATCTACAACATCTCCACCACAATAGTAAGTAGCGATAGCTATCAATTTCTTATCCGGATTAAACTTGTTCTTGAAGTCGTTTTCAAATCTGTTGAACAGATCCTGTGGATTTAGTGTGTGTTCAACCCAATATTCATATTCTTCCTTCATCCAGTTCAAACTGCCGTCCTGTGTTTTGGAATATCCCGGATTGGCTGTAATCCACTGATGGATTAAGCTTGGCTCAGGCACGAGAGTGTACATTCCAAGGTCAGGATGGTAAAAACCACATTCAGGGCTCATCAATGGGATTCCGGCATCAGTCAATGTCGGATTGGAATATTTTGAAGGCTCTATGAGATAACATACATAATCGAAATAATTTCTCATGTTGGTCAACAGCACGTCGGAGTCCTGGATATCTTCAGCCTGGAAATATGATCCGATGTAGGTGTTTTCAACTGTGTCATATGTATTGTTTTGAGCGCTTGCCCCAATGATATGTATTCCGGTCGCATTCATTATCTGTTGGGTGTATGTACCGAATGTGTATGCAACCCTATATTTTGCATTAGCTGGAGAAACAGCTAACAGTTGCTTCAAATATGATGCGGTGAACTTGTTGTATGCTGAGTTTTCAGCAAACATGTCAATGTGGATATAATTGGCATATTCGGCCAGCCATGCTCTTGATTCATCGAAATTAGTTGTACTGATGTATGCAACACGCTTGGACATGTTCATCAATACGTCAACCTTTTCGTTGTGGGAAGCATAATCCACAAGCAAAAGCATGTCCGGAATGAACATCACATCATTGATATCCAGAGTGACACCGCTTTTGCCGGTCAGGTTAACA
The DNA here is from genome assembly GCF_003111625.1 of Methanobrevibacter thaueri. Classification (NCBI taxonomy): domain Archaea; kingdom Methanobacteriati; phylum Methanobacteriota; class Methanobacteria; order Methanobacteriales; family Methanobacteriaceae; genus Methanobrevibacter; species Methanobrevibacter thaueri. Next base: position 14,163 of record NZ_MZGS01000027.1, read on the forward strand.
TCCAACTTGATTGGATTGTAAGTCGAATATGTGAGTTCCAGATAATATTTTGAAGAATCCAGACCTGTAAATGTTGCAATACCGTTTGAGTTAGTTGTCTTTGTTGAAATCAAAGTATTGTTTGAGTATAACTTAACGGTAGCTCCCGCTAACTTGAATCCGTCTTCGCTCCATGTTTTGCCAGTTTCGTTATAAGAGTCGTAAACGTGAACATTAATTACATTATTGCCTGCTTCAAGCATTCCCTCATCTGATTGAGAAGATTCCACTTCTGTAACTACCTGTTCTTGCGTTATTTCTTCTAACTCACTAGGAGCACTCACCACATCAGATATTGTTTCATTGTCCGCTGCAAATGCACTGTTTACAGAGAACAGAAGCAATATTGAAAGAATTAATGCGAATACTAACTTTTTATCTAACTTTACCGTATTTTCACCTCCTTTCAAATTTATTATAACAAACACATAGCAAAATATATTTACTATACGTATAAATTTGATTTGAAAACATATAAAATTAACTAAACTAAAACAATTGAATAATTTGATAAAATACAGTATACACAAAGAAGATACATTTATATACTTAAATGACTAAATAAAATTTACCAATATTATTAGAGGTGATAATATGCGTAAAACCATTATTATTTTGGCAATGGTAATTATTGGAATGCTCATTCCAATAGGATTTGCTACAAGTGACACACAAGTCGTTATAACCTATGGTGAAACAACTCACCACAATGCAAATTATAAAAATATTGTAGATGACTTTTTCATAAAACAGGCAGGCGTTGACTTAAACACTGTCGAATCAAAAATAATCACTGCAGATGAGGTAAACAAGATTGCAAGTACAATTACAGGCAAAACCTACTCATCAAATCAAATATACTCATCCGCATTGGTGGACTTGAATGACAATGATAACCTTGAGGTTAGTGTTGATAAATCAAAGATCACCACCATAACCGGTGATATGTATATATCTGCATTAAAATCAGCAGGAATAACCGCAGGACACGTTTATGTAACAAGTCCGGTAACAGCAACCGGAGAATCTGCATTAACAGGAATCATGAACTCCTATGAGGTAGTGACAGATGTGGAAATTCCGGATACAGTGAAAGAAGCTGCAAACAATGAAATTTACACCCAAGCGGAAATCGTTAAAAACTCAGATGTGGACGCTGATGAGTTATCCAAACTGGTTGATGACGTGAAAGAAGAAGTGGAAACAAATAACGTCACTGATCATCAAACCATCGTGAACATCATCAACAACTACACAATAAACTACAACATAAATATAACAAACAGCGATATCGAAAACCTTGCAGACAGTATTGAGCAAATACAAAACGTGCAAGGAGACATAAACAACTATCAAACCGAAGTGTCAGATGTCTTAAACAGCACTGATGCGAATGGTGCAACTGATTTCATTAGTGGATTATTTAACTAATAATCCCCTTTATTCTTTTTTTAAAACAATCTATGAGTTTTCATCATCACTTTGACTGGAACCAGCATTATTTCTGATTAGCTCCTCCATCTCATCGAACCTGTGATTGAAATGTTTGATTAGGATGGCCGCAGTCAATGTTGCGGTACCGACACCTGAAAGGATATAACCTCCCCAAACCAGAACTATTGCATTTAATTTTCCCGGCATGGAAGTGCCTAAAACAGCATACCCATTACTTGTAAATGCATTTGACACCATTACAAGGGAGTCTAAAGGATTTACACCTTCAACTATCTGAGTTATGATAAAACTAATGAATATTAGTGCAAATAATATTACTATGGTTACGCTCAAACCGTGGGATTCTGTGTATTGCCTGAACTTGTCATAATATACTTTAATGAAGTATATGAAAACAGCTACATGAATAACATCAATTAAATTAAATAACAGATGATCATAAAGCATAAAGTTTAAGGAATCAAAAGGAACAAGCAGCAGAAGTATGATTTTTCCCTTCCAAGAACTTTTATCCAGGGTTATAGCTAAGAATAATGATAAGGCAATGTCAAAAATTGCAAAATAGATTAAACCCTCTGAGGATATTAAAGAATATAATATATTGATAAATGCCAACGCCATCATTATAAGGTAAAATACCTGTCTTAAAGTATGTATTTCATCTTCCGGAAGCACTTCACCAAAGTTTGATAACGTTTCGGAACTGCTAATTACCTTTTTAAAAACAAATGTTCCAATAAGCACCAATACAAGAAAAATGACTATTTCATAAGCGAATCCAAAAATATTTAAAGATACCCAATCCATTTAATAACCTCACTATTAATTATGAAGTTACAAATATTAAAAATTATCCAATGAAAAAATTGTAGAAATAAGTAGAAATCAATTTTTCATGGCATGTTAAGAGTAACCCACATTCTGTTTACACAGCATTCATCTTAGCGAACTACCTTGCCTACACAAGCGATTATCGGCATCTTTGTTCTTGCATCCTATGGAATGGCCGTTTCACCGTTTCTTTTAATGTCCTCAATCAAATATCATCGTCTACCATTAAAAGCCGTGTCGTTTCTGCTCCAGAGTCATGCTTCTCAGCATACGTCTTTCAACGTCATAGTCTTGTATCGATGTGCGGAGTTTCCTTAGTTATAATAACCAGCAGCTGTCTTTAACTTGCCATGAAAAATAGATAATTTAATGAAAATGTAGCAGGGCCTAGATTTGAACTAGGGATCTCGGGGTTATGAGCCCCGCGGGTTCACCAGACTACCCCACCCTGCTATAAGAAAAACAGTAATAACTAATACTAATTATAGTAAAGATAGTATTTAAAGTTTTCTATAAAAGGGAAAAATCAAAGAAAATAAAGTTATTTATTTTCTAATGATTCTATTCTCTTATCTAAATCATTTAATTTTTCTTGAGTAGCTTCCTGGAATTCCTGAGATGATTTTTTGAATTCCATGTAGTCTTTTTCCAAACTGTCAACGTTGCTTGTAGTTTCAGAAAATTTAGACTGGAGATTTTCCAAATCTTCGGTAGTAGCTAAAGACCAATCCTTGATTAACTCATCACTTTTGGCATCCAAAAATGCGTCAATCTTGTTAGAGAATGAATCGGTGCTGATTCCAGACATGTCAATGTCACTTAACTTGACTTTGATTCTTTTAGTGACGGACTCGGAATCCTTATCTTTAGGTGCTGCCTCAGTCAACTCTGCAGGACTGCCACCTAGAACTTCCTCCATATGTGCATCTCCACTGGTCGGAACGTACTGGCGTAACTTATCCATTGTTTCAGGACTGTTTAATAAATAATAATAGACTAGAACTATAATAGCAACTATTAAAATAATTACAGCAATTGCTTCTGTAGCATCCATATTACCACCTATTTATCCATTTTTCTGAGTTTTGCTTCTTTCTTTTCAATTTCCATAAGCATTTTTTCTAACTTTTTCTGTTCAGTTTCAGCTTCAAGTCTTGCTAATCTTTCATTGATTTCAGAGTGAAGATAACCAACACGGCTTCTAGCTTCGGTTGTTGATTGCCTGATAGCTGAAAGACTGTCTTGTTGCTCTTGTGGTAATGGAATAGGATTATCCATCAATCTTTTAGATTCAATATCTTTTTCGACCATGGACATTTTCTTAAGCTCGATTTCCTTTTCGAGCAATATGATTTCATTTTTTGATTTTGCAACACTTCTCCATTGTGCAACAATGATAATCAATACAATAGCAACAATAACCAAAATTATTAATAAAAACATTTGATCAGGTATTGTAGGGATATCCATTTTTTAACCTCCAAGTAATATATTTATAGATAATTATAAAATATTATATAAACTTTATCAATTAAATATTTAATTATAATAACAGAAGGTAAAAATTTATGATAGAATCTTATATACAATCTGGAAAACTTGCTTCTAAAATCCGTGGCGAAGCTTCTAAAATGATTAAAGACGGAACTTTAGTCATTGACTTGGTCGAATATGTGGAAAGTGAAATCCTAAAAGCTGGTGCGGAGATTGCTTTTCCATGTAACGTATCATTAAACGAAGTGGCCGCACATTATACCTCCCCTGCAGGCGATGAAACAGTTATTCATGCCGGAGACATGGTGAAACTAGACTTGGGTGCTATGATTGATGGCTATATAGCCGATACTGCAGTTACAGTAATTGCCGATGGGGACATGAGTGAAAACTATACCCAGGATGAGATAAACCTGCATGAGGAGATTGTTGAGGCATCCGCCGCAGGCCTTGAAGCCGCCATCGCAACCGCCAGGGCAGGAGTGGAAGTCTCAAAGATAGGCGCTGCAGTCCATGAGGCAATATCAGAATATCACTTAAATCCTATTTTCAACTTGACCGGACACAGTCTGGAGCAAAATAACCTGCATGCAGGTATTTCAATCCCTAACTATGACAATCATGACGGATTTATACTGGATGAGGGTCAGGCCATCGCAATAGAGCCTTTCGCAACCAATGGTGAGGGAATTGTAAATGACGCTCCAGGACATTACATCTACTCATATATGGCAAACAAGCCATTTAGAATGAAGACAACCCAAAGGGTGTTGAAATACATACAGCACAACCATGCATATGTTCCGTTTTCAGGCAGATGGATAACCAGTGAATTCGGTGAAAGGAAAGGAAACATTGCGCTTAAGCAATTGGCAGATGCAATGGCGATCTATCCATATGCTCCATTGAGAGAGAAAAAGGATTGCTTTGTAAGCCAGAAGGAACATACAGTCATCGTGGAAAAAGAGGGCTGTACAGTTACAACCATTTAAAATTTAAAAAAAATGAAGAGAGTTTTTCTCTTCATTATGCATAATATTTGGCATATGTGGCGCTTATTTTGCATTTCTTGTATGAAACTACAACCTTATAGGATCCCACCTTTTTAGGTGTCTTGAGTTTGAAGGTTGCAATTCCTTTCTTGTTTGTTTTTGCCTTATATGTTTTTTTGTTGAATTTGACTTTGATTTTTTTGTTTTTCTTGTTTTTACCTAAGAATTTGACCTTGAACTTGATTTTTGGTTTAACTACCTTGTTTTTAAAAGTTGTTAACTGTTTTAAAACCGGCTTGACCAAAACGGTGTTCAGAACTGCATAATCCTTATATGAAGCGCCTATTTGATAATATCCTGGTTTGGCGGTTATTTTGAATTTGGCATAACCGTTCTTGTCAGTGCTTCTTGTGTATTTCTTGTTTTCAAGGTAGAATGTTACCTTTTGGCCCGCACCTACAGGCTTCCCGTCATCGCCATATACTCGTACGCTGTAAGTGTTTCCGCCGTCATAATACATCTTAAGATTTTTATTTCCGCTCAGAACATTGAAAACCTTGATGTTGTCATAGTTAACGCAAAGCGGATCGAGGGATATTGCAGCAATCTTGTGGTCCCCATTCTTGATTGCAATAGTCAGCAATGCAACGCCGTTGGCGTCGGTTTTTGCGGAATAGTCATCCTTATCATCCACTTCAAAATAGACTTCCTGATTTGCTAGGGGATTTCCATCGGCATCATAAAAGGTTGCCTGATACTGAATTCCGCCATTATAACGTTTTGTCACCTTGCCCATCTTAATAGTTTGAGGAGGCTCATTGGTTTCGACTTCCAGAATCTCTGATGATTGGCTATCTGAACTGCCCAATGCCTCATCAGTTCCATCTGATGAAAGGACTTCCTCATCGACGCTTATATCATCGGCATTGTCCTCGACGAATAAGTCATCGTTTGAATCGTCGATTGCAGAAACGGAAGTGATTGATAAGATAACTGAAATTATTACAATAAAAAGAAATATTTTACTTAACTTCATTATTTTCACATCCAATATGTATTATATATTGGACTTGAGAATATATAAGTTTAATTTAAAAAAAATAGAAAAAAAGAAAAAAAGAAAAAAGAGTAATTAGTATTCCACAGGAAGTGGTAATCCTAATTTAGCTCTGTTTTCACGTTCTTTACCGTTTTTGTCTTTCTTACCTTTAGCTAATTTTTCAAGTAAAGGAAGACCAGGTTTGACTTCGTCCATTGGTTTTGTTTCAATTAAACCAGCGTCAACAGCAGCTTTAAAGATGCTTTCACCGTCGTCAGTTCTGGTTAAAACAGTGGACCATCCGTCAGGAGAACCAACTGAACCGGTTGATACGTCAGCCCATTCAGCAACATAGTCCATACAGATGTTACATCCAGCTTGTTCGTATCCGTGGGTTTCTTTGATAGCTAAACCAGAGTCTTCACCATCTTTGGTTAACCAGAATTTACCTTTACCAATGTCCATTTTGGTTGCGTCTTGTAAGCTGTCAAATCCTAATTTGGAAACAGCAAAGGTGTCAAGAGAAGCCATAGGGAAGTTTTCCATACAGTAGATACCGATGATTAATTTGATTTTATCGGTAATGAATCTTGCTAATGGATAAGCTTGTGCTTTTCTTAAACCTTGTACTTGACATGGAGTTGCAACTACACCAACTTTTTCAAGTCCGTATTGACGGGTTGCTTCTTTTAAAGCAGATAAGGTTGGGGACATTGAGTATTTAGTACCTGCTGCTGCGATAACTTCATCAGATGAGGTTACAACAGTAGGGACAGGTCTCCAATCGTCATCAGGAGTTCCAGCAACAACTGCACCTTCGAGGATTCCTTCATCGAGTGCGTAACATAATAATGCTGAAACAATTCCTCCGTCTTGTGATACATCAGTAATTTTACTTTCAGTAGATCTTGCAGATAATGCTTCTTTATAAGTACCTAATGGCATGTTCAATCCTCCTATAATCCTGTTTCCTCTTTAATTCTTTTTATAGGTAACCATGCTCTTGGACACATTGCATAACAAGTTCCACATTTAATACATCTGTCTCTATCACAGCTAGGTCTACCTTCGCTAAAGCCCATAGCTCTTGTAGGACAAGCTAGAGCACATGTTCCACATCCAGTACATAATCCATTACGGATTACATTAGTTAATACGTCACAGCCACATCCAGTGTTGCAAGCAGCTTTATCCATAGCTGGTTGTAAGTATTCTAAGTCTCCGTTGCATAAAGCTACAACTGCTTTAGCAATCATTTCAGGAGCTACAGGACAACCAGGAAGTGCTAAATCTACTTTTACTAAGGAACTAACAGGTACAAAGGATTCGTGTTTAGGTTGTGCTTGTTGACCTCCACGTGCGAAGGTGGTGAAACAACCGGTCATAGCACAGGAACCGAATGCACAAATTAATCCGGATTTTTTCCTTGCTTCTTGGATTTCGTGTAAACTGTGTTCGTCTTGTAAACAAACAGATCCTTCAATTAAACATAAGTCCATTTCTGGCATTTCTTCAGCGTAAGTACCGTGAATCCATTTATCAACTAAAGTTTGTCCGTAGACAATGTCAACCAAATCGGTTAAGACTGTAGATAAAATGTCGTAATTTTCAGTTAAGGACATTGCATCACCAGTACAACCACTTAAGTGTATGTAACCGATACGTGGTTTTGCAGGAGCTGCTTCAGGAGCTGCTTCAGGTGCAGCTTCAACTGGTGCTTCAGCAGCAGCTTCAACTTTTTCTTCTACTTTTGGTGCGACTTCTTCTTTAGAACCGCCAAAAGCTCTTTTTAATTTATCAAACATTATTTTACCCCGATTTCATTTAAAATAAGATCAATAGTTTTAGGAATTGCCTTTACAACAGGTTCTGTTAAACCCAAATCAACATCCGGAGTTGGAATTTCAGCCGGTTTACAGCCAACCACAACAACCTCACATTTTTCGGCAATTTTTTGAAGTGGTTCCTCCACTGTCATTCCATGAGGGTTGTCGTATTTTCCTATTTTCATTATAGTAGGATCAAATGTCTCTACGGTTCCAGGCTCTGCATCGAATTCCACTACATCAATAACAATTAACTTTTTCCAGTCATAGTCTTCGTAAAGTGGGAAGAAGTTAACTGGAGCTGCGGTTCCACCGTCAATGAATTGAACACCTTCAGGCAATTGTATGCCTTCAAATTTTCCTTGAATATCGGCTAGAACCTCTTTATCGAATTCGTCCTCAACATATGCAGTAACTGCCGGATCGTAATAGTCGTTTTCATCCTTTGCGTATTTTTGTAGAATATTAATTACGACTGGACCGAATCCATCGTCTTTGAATAGTACATTTCCACAGCCTATAACAATTATCTCCGAATCATAAGGCATTTATTAATCCTCCAACTTAGATTCTCACCATTTCATTTTTGAGAATGGATTTATCTTCGTCGTCAACTACCATTACGTGAGTAGCACATGATAAACATGGGTCGTAAGCTCTGATTACATGTGGACCAAACTCATGAGAGAATCCTTCTGTAGCAGGACCCATTGTTGGAATGTTCCAAGTAGTTGGTACAATTGCAGAGTAGAATTGGGTTTTACCTTCTTTGACTTGTGCCATGTGTACGTCAGTTCCTCTAGGACCTTCGATGACACCAAATCCAAGTTCACCAGTTCCTCTTTTATCGTAAGATACATTTGCAGGTGCTGCAGGATCAATTGCATCTAATGCTTCTAAACAAGCATTGTAGTTTTTAATCATTTCATCTGCACGTGCAACGTGTTGTGCGATTACACCTTTGTCTTTGAAACCTGCGAATTTTTCCATTCTTGCTCTTGGACCGGTTTCAACGTTTTGACCTTCCCATAAAGGAATTACAGAACAACCTCTTTTACCGATTTCAGGGTCATCATACCAAGCTTCAGGTAAAACTTCAGAGAATTTGTCCATGTCAAATTCGTTGGTACCGTAAGTTGCATCGGTTGCCATTAATGGTTGGTTAACTACACCTAAATCTTTAGGTAAACCAGCTTCAAGTACACAGTTTTTAATGAATTCAACGTGTTCTTCAAGTTTTGGTTTTAATGCAGTCATTCTTTCGATTAATCTTTCTTTGGTGAATGGAGTAATGTTTCTTGCCATACCACCAACTCTGATATCAGATGGGTGAATACCTTCACCAGCAATCATGTCAACAACATATTGTACGGTTTTTCTGACTTCACTTACACTGTCTACTGCTGCTACGAATTTGTCTTCAGGGACAACATCCGGTGCAACTAAGAAGTGGTGAATTGCTGCACTGTTAATACCGTGTGCTGCTGCGACAGCTTTTCTTAACAATTTACCAGCTTTAGGAATTTCGATTCCTAATGCCATGTCCATAGCTTCTGCGGATGCTAAAGTGTGTGGAATTGGACAAACTCCACAGATCCTTTGACATAAAACAGGAGCGGTTTCAGGTGCTTTGTTAAGAACCATCTTTTCTAAACCCCTTACAGGAGTTATACTAAAATACATACCTTTTGTAACTATCCCTTCATCATCAACTTCCATGACGAGTTCGGCATGGCCTTCTTGACGAGTTGTAGGAGATATAACTACTCTATCTTTCAAATATGTCACCTCAATTTAAATTAGAAACTAACGTTAAGTATATATATTTTTTATTATTAATAAGTGATTGTGAAAAAAACAAATCGAAATATATATAAATCATTAAAAACTTATTTATATTATTATAATTAATAGGAGGCAAAAAATTGGATAAAGCAAATATCATTATTTCAATCATTATTGTATTATGTATTGCTGCTGCCGTCGCCGCATACGGTTTGACCAATACCAACAACCCAATATTCTCCGACTTATCCAGTATGGGTGCAAATAACCCTTCTGATAATGGACTTGGAAATAATACTGCTGTAACCAACGGATCCAACACTCCTGCAACAACTACCAGTTCAGGAGGTAGCGCAGGTTCCGGATCAGGCAGTTCAGGATCCAGTTCAAGTGGAAGCTCAAGTGGAACCTCAAGTTCTAGTGGAAGCTCAAGCTCAGGATCCAGTTCAAGCGGAAGCGGAAGCTCAAGTTCAGGTTCAACCCAATTATCCTACTCCACTGCAAAAGCTATCGCAAGTGACGCAATAGCAGAAGAAGGTTGCTATGCCGGTAGTGGATATTACTCAAATGGATACTGGATATTCACAATCTATGATGCTAACGGTAATGCAGTTGACAGTATCGGAGTAAATGATGCAACCGGTATGACAGAAAGAGTTTGAGGATTAATTTAATCCTTTCTTTTATTTTTTTAAAAAATAGATAAATATATATAATACAAAAAATAAAATTATTATTGTTGTATGTGAGGGCCCGTAGCCTAGCTGGATAGGGCGTCGGACTTCTAATCCGAAGACCCCGGGTTCAAATCCCGGCGGGTCCGTTCTCACAAATCCTTTTTTTAGAATATTTTCATACAATATGATTATATTATATTCGGGCTTGTAGCCTAGTCTGGAAGGGCGTAAGACTCCTAATCTTAAGATCGAGGGTTCAAATCCCTCCAAGTCCGCTTTTTTAAAAATTGTCTAAAGTAACCAATTTAGGCTTTTTCACTTCTTTTTTGAACAGTATCTTGCCATACTGGCCACCGCCACCAGGTACGATTTCAAGGGTGTTGTTCCTAAACGATTCGATTGCTGAAGCAATCTCCGAATCAACATGGCCAATGTCCTTCAAGTCAACATTTATCAAAACGTCTATTTCAGTTTTGAAACTGTCAATCAATTTCTGCCATAGCCCCTGAACGGTCTTTGTTGTGACCCCCTTATCATAAACCGAAGCGATTATCTCGGCCAACGGCATCAGATGGACATATTTCGGTCTGAAACTTGGATGTTTTGGTTCATCATAGTCAGCAATCTCGGAAATTCTGAAGTCCACACCCTTCTTAATCCTTCCGCCGCAGTCGCATTTCATTTTCATATCCTTTGCAACCAACGGATCTATCAGTTTGTAACATTTGGTGCATGCGGTCATGTGGTACTTTCCAAGGTTCGGCACCATGCCGTAATTTGCCTTGATATCCCTGTGTTTTATTGCCTTTTTTATTGATGAGTATGAAATATCTTCAAGCTCCATTTGATTAAACTCACGTCCAAGCCTATGTGGCCATGGGGAGTGTGCGTCTGAATTTGTGAGAAAGGGAAAGTCCTTGAGTTCACTGACCGTGTCTGCCATATCGGTATCTGCAGACAACCCCAGCTCAACGAAATCCGGTTTCTTGCCATAGCAATCGTAAATGCTGTCGAATGACTTGTACATTCCGGTCCATGGGGTGAATGCATGTGCGGGACCTATCAGGCAATCATGGTCATGGGCCAATTCAAGAAGCTCAACACCTCCATAATTGGTTTTTGGCCTGCCGTCGACGCCTTTGTTGTTTGAAGGCAACTTGTCTGACAGCTCACGTGCGATATCCATATCGGGAATGATGATTACGTGGTGAATCCTGTTTTTTCCCTCAACTTCCGTTGTCAAAATGAAATCCATGTCATCGAAGGTGTAGATTCCATCGCCTGAATAGCTTGTGGTCTCCTCGATGATGTCCAGCCATCCAGGATGGAGTGCATCGCCTGTTCCTAAAAGTCCGAGCCCCTTCAGTTTGGCCTTAGGAGCCATGTTCCTAATCACCATGTCCTTTGATGAGGCCGCCGAAAAGCAACTGTGAAGATGAAAGTCCGCATTCACTAACATGATTAACTGTTAGTGTTGGGATTATATTAAATTATCCAATATTTTCTTAACGTCAGATGCAGGATGCCTGTCCCTTTTAGGAGTCAAATCCACATTCAAGTCATCATCATTGCTTGATTCAAGGTGCCTTAGAAAATGCTTTGTCCGCCCTATAAGATTGATCAGCTCTTCCTGAGTTGTCGGATATGCCAACTTCAAGGTTGGGATATTCAGGTCATCAACAATCTTCACCATCAGGCTGCGGGCATTGTTGCATGCATTGCTCCCGAATAGAATCAAGTCGTTTAGGGAATCGTACATCCTCTCGTACTCCCGTGGACGCTTGCCAATTATGATTGCGGCATCTGCCCTGTCAATGACATTGGAAAATAAGTATAGCCTTGACTTGACACCTGAAGGCAATTCACTGGATGAGTATTTTGTAATTAAGTTATCAAAAGTCAGATTTCCCTCACAGATATCCATATTGTCATATCTGGAAAAATTCGAAGGGGATAAATAAGTGTGTCCATTCCTTTCAATCAACGGAATGACAATCATCGAGGCGTCGGGAATGACTATTATGTTCATAAAAAAAAGTAAAAAATAATATATTGGATTTATCCAATATATCTTAAATCGTCGGCATTTCCAGCATTAGCTTTATTAATTAAATCCTGTTCCATTTGCTGAGCCTTAGCAATCATTTGTCTGGTTTCCTCAGCTCTTTCATCAAGCTTATCGGTATTGATTTCAAAGTTAAGCAATAATGATAACTTAAGCAGGAGAGCTTCGGCGGCTTCAGCGTCAATGAAATATCCTGGAGTTTCGCCCATAAGGCAGGTTCCTTGAATTCCTTGACGAATTCCCAAACCCAAGAATAATCCGGAAGCTCCGACAATTCCTCCGTCGTTGGATCTGATTTCAACTTCCGCTTCTTTCAGTAATTCAATGTTCTCTTCACAGGTTGCGGCTCCGAAAACTTTTGGATTTTCAACCGGCTGTGGAGAAGTGACCATACCACCTAATGTGTAAATCCTATCAATATCGAACTGGTTGACGAATTCCAGAATCTCTTTGCATGTCAGGTACTGTCCTTCAGGGGATAACGCTTGAGTGTTACCGACAAGAAGAATCAAATCCAAATTGTCTTCACCAACATCCTTTAAATAATATAGCTCATTGAGCATGTTATCGATTATTCCTTCCTCTTTCACTAGGACTTGAGGCGGGAATGTTGGGGAATAGATTTCCGCAAATTTGGTGGCGCCCAATTCATCAATCATGTGATCGGCAGCCAATTTACCAACATGTCCAAGACCTGGCAATGCTTCTATGAAAATAGGATTGTCTAATTCAATTTCTTCTAAAACAGTTATTTCAGTAGTATTCATTGGAATTACTCCTTATTCATGGCTTCTTTTTTCAATATACGCCTGTATTTACCATATTTATCCTCAATGGAAAATTTTGGAGGATAAATTACTTTAAGTTGCCCACCGCATTTTGGGCAAGCATCCTTTAAAGTATATATTCCACATTCAGGACATTTGTTCATTTTCATATTCATAAGAATCTAATTATCTAACTCTCTTAAGAATGAACCGTTTCCACCGGATTCCTCAACAACTGCAATACATCTTTCAGCTGCTGCTTTAAGAGTTTTTTCCGCCAATATGTAATCTGTAGATTTGACTGTGATTCTGTATCTTGGTGCACCGACACATTGGACCCTGATTTCCTCTTCCTCGTCCCCATTGTCTTCAGCAGCCTTCAAAGCGGAAACAATGACATCCACGCCGTCAGGCACAAATGTTTCAATGTCCACATAACCGCTAATGTGAACTTCAGGAGGAGTGATGTTCTTTTTAGCCACTTCAGTAATGGCATCAGCCCAATCCTGTGGGATTCCCTCTTCAGTCAAGGATTCAGCACCTTCATCAGAAGCGGTTTCAAAAGCGCCATAGACATCACCGAAGATGTCCATAAGCTCGTAACCGACTTCGTCATAAGCCTCATCCAAGTTCTTGTCTAAAGATTTAGCAGATAATTCTAAGAATTTTTCAGCTTTTTGTTCAATTTTCCAATGTTGGATTTTTTTAGTTCTTTGGTCTTCACGGATTCTTTTCAAGGAAGCATCGACATGCCCTTTCTTAGGGTTTACTCTGAGAACACGACAAACGATTTTTTGGTTTTCCCTTACATGGTCTCTGATATTTTTAACCCAACCAGAAGATACCTCAGAAATATGAATAAAAGCTTCTTTGCCCTGATATTCTTCTAATTTAGCAAAAGCCCCATAATTAAGAACTTTGTAAACTGTACCGACAATAAGTTCTCCTTCATCAGGCCATTCTTGACTTTTTCTTACCATATTCTCACCAACATCAAATAAAAATTATAAAAAATAGTAAAAAAATAAGTTAAAAACTAAAAGATTTAGTTTAAAACTTTTTCGATGTGTGCAGTAATTTTAGCTTTAGCACCACGAGATTTAACGAGTGTTTTACCACAGATGATACATTTAACGTCGGATGCTGCACGATCAAAAATTACTTGTTCGTTATCACAATCTAAACATTTAACTTTTAAAAAGTTTCCTCTACCTTTACTAACCATGTTAATCACCTTATTTAGCTACAAATTCAGGTTTTCCTGTTCTGAAAGATTGTTTGATGTGAGATTTTCCACATTCTTTACATTTAAGTCTTAAGTCTAATTTCTTAACAGGTTTGTTTCCAGCAGGTAAAGGCCTTGGGTAACCTCTGTAACCAGCAGTTACACGTCTGAATTGTCTTTGTCCCCATGTTAATTCACTAGCTTTTCTTCTTTTAGCAGTGTGAACTTCATGTACTGTATGTCTTTTACAGTGTGGACAGTATGTTCTTTTTTCTTTTGGTATTTTCATTTTCTCACCGTAAATTAATAAATCATTGTAAACCTATCCATGAATTTATCTAAACTCCATTTATATCACGAAAAAGTAGAGATCAAAACTGTATTGTAACGCATCAAGTCTACACACAGCAGAAATCCAAATTATATAAAATATAATTTTTTACTATCACAAATAGATACGATTAGTATATATATTTATCAAGTTATTTAAAGGTAATGGAAAATTGGCTATATTTTAACCTGACGGCCTTTTCTATTTTTGAAAAATATTTTCGCATTCACCAAAGGCAGGGTCACTATGTCCTGCGGTCTGAACGGACCGTAGACTTTCTCATCAACGCCAACAATAGCGCCCACCTCATCAAAAACAAGCATTGTGACAAGCTCTGTATCTTTAGCCACCTTTTGAGACTCGAAATCATAAAATTCGTCCTGCTCATCCAGGGCATTGGGATTGTCTTCAATGTTTGCAACAGGTTTAGGCTTTTCCTCCGGCGGTTTTATGGCCGGTTTCTCTTCCTTAACTGCAGGCTTTGGCTTGACGATTTCTTCCTTCGGTTTTTCAACAGGTTTAGGGGTCAGTGTGTTGGTTTGAGTTTCCTTAGGTTTTATTATTGGCTTAACCTTGATTTCGCCTTCATCATCGTCGGATAGCTTTTCAAGTGAAATGTTGTCCCTATGACTTTTCAAGGTGTCAATCAGGGAATAGTAAAACTTCTCTTCCTCAGGGGTTAAGTTTAAAGGGGTGGTATCGACCAAATCGAATTTCGGCTTGCCTGTGAACAGATGATATGACCTGTGAATGTTGAGGACTGCAGAATTTGCAATCTTGGTTTCCCTTCTTTGGCAAATCTCGGTGGCAATGATTTGGGCTTCCTTAAGTAACGCTGGCGCTTTAGAAAATGGATCGTTGATTGCCTCCTGTTTCAAGCCATCCATAAACTCATGTATGTCACTGTAAAAAGTCTCCTCTACACGAGTCAATGTACCGTTATTACGTTCTTTTTTCTGAACTTTGCGCAAGGTTTGATAAAACTGATCCACTTAATACCATCTCTAAAAATTAACTTTAAAATAAAAAAAAGATGAACAAATGAAATTAATCATCTTGTTCTAATCTAGGAGCAAGTAAGAAACTTAGCTTACCGTCACCGGTCACCATGTTAAGTGTTAAGCTTAATGGCATGTCGGTACCTAAACTAATTTCAGCTTCCTCTGAAAATTTATCTGCTTTAAGCATTTCTCTAATCTTATCTAAAGAGAATAAAGCTTTTTCGTGTGATTGAATATTTTCACCGTGAAGATATTTGATGCTTGCATCACCGAATTCACCGTCAGCGGATGCAATGAAGTAATCTTCATCGACCTGCAATGCAATCTTGTCTGAAAATATGTCAATATCGTTGATACAGTCTTTCAAGATGGAGAAACGTACTTTGAATGTGGTTGGATGACTAATTTGAGGTGGAGTAGGGTTATCGTACTCAATATCAATTAATCTTATCTTAAAGGTTCTTGTTGCATCTCCTTCAAAGGTAATGATGAAATTACCTTCATCCACAGACATTAACACTCTGTCTTGAGATTTTGCACGTTTAAGAACTCTCATGAATTCGTCAGTATCAATGTTGATCTTTTCAGGAACATCACAAATATATTCATCAAATAAGCTTGCTTTAAGCTCTAAATGTACGAAAGTTATGTGACTACGGTCTAAGGCATCTAATCTCATGCCTTCACTGTCAGTTTGAATTTGTACCTCATCCACAATGGATGAAATAGCATCAAAACTGGTTTTTAGTATACTAGAATCACTTAATTCAGCTTTAAACATAAATAATCCTCTTGTAAAATAATATAGTTATATATATTTTTTCTATATTATAATGTTTATGATTTTATAACATTATTCATTGGAAGCCTTTTTCATGCTTGAAACATATTCCTTAAGGGCGTCAGTTGCATCCTCACCATGCTGCTCAATGATTTTGACAATCGCACTTCCAACAATGACGCCATCGGCAATCTTACCGATTTCACGGGCCTGTTCAGGAGTGTTGATTCCAAAGCCGACCGCCAACGGCAAATCTGTGACCTCGCGAATGTCCGCTAAAATCGCATTCAAATCCGTTTTAATCTCAGACCTCATTCCGGTCACGCCCAATGATGACACAACATAAATGAAACCGCTTGCATCGCCGGCAATCATCTTGATTCTTTCACTGGAAGTTGGAGCAATCAATGATATCACATCAACGCCGTTGGATTTGGCGATTTGTGAAATTTCACCCTTTTCCTCATATGGCAGGTCAGGTGAGATTATTCCATCAATTCCTAGCTCAGCACATTTTTTAAAGAATTTTTCATAACCATAAAAGAATACTGGATTGATGTATGTTAAGAATACCAATGGAACATCAGTCTTTTCACGAACACGGCGAACAATGTCAAATACATCATCGGTTGTGGTGTTGTGCTTTAGCGCCCTAACGTTAGCATCCTGGATTACAACCCCTTCAGCCATAGGGTCTGAAAATGGAATTCCGATTTCCACCAGGTCACAGCCTGCATCGACCATTGCCAGGATATACTCGACAGTTTTATCGATTGTCGGATCTCCCGCTGTCAAAAAGCCTATGAATGCTGTTCCGTTTTCAAATGCATTGGCTATTTTACTCATTTAACTCAACTCCTCTGTATTCGGCAATTGACCTTACGTCCTTGTCTCCCCTTCCGGACAGGCAAATCATTATTGTTTCATCCTCACTCATTTCCGGAGCCAGTTTCATTGCATAGGCGACTGCATGTGCACTTTCAATGGCTGGAATGATTCCTTCCATTCTTGAGAGGTATTCGAACGCTTCAACTGCCTCTTCATCGGTGACTGGAACATATTCAGCTCTGCCTATGTCCCGTAAATAAGCATGCTCAGGCCCGACTCCGGGATAGTCAAGACCTGCGGAGACTGAATAGACCGGAGCGATTTGACCGTAATCCCCCTGGTTGAATATTGATTTCATTCCATGGAATATTCCTATTTTGCCCTTTGTCAATGCAGCAGCATTGTATGGGGTGTCAACTCCTTTTCCTCCGGCTTCACATCCAATTAGCTTGACATCTTCATCTTCAATAAAATTATAGAACGCTCCCATTGCATTGCTTCCTCCACCAACACAGGCAATCACTGCATCAGGAAGCTTTCCCTCTTTTTCCAGGAATTGTTCTTTGGCTTCAGCACTGATTACGGCCTGGAAATCACGGACAATCATTGGGAACGGATGAGGTCCCATTGTTGAGCCTATTACATAATTGGTGTCGTGAACCCTTGCAATCCAATCACGGAATGCGTCATTTACTGCATCCTTAAGTGTCTTTGTGCCTGACTTGACCGAATGAACCTTTGCGCCCAGGAGTTCCATCCTGTAAACGTTCAGGGCCTGTCTTTTTGTATCGACTTCACCCATGAACACTTCACATTCCATGTCAAGCAGTGCCGCTGCGGTTGCGGTTGCCACTCCATGCTGGCCGGCACCTGTTTCGGCAATGACTCGAGTCTTTCCCATCTTCTTGGCAAGCAATACCTGCCCTAGAACGTTGTTAATCTTGTGGGCTCCAGTGTGGTTCAAATCTTCACGTTTTAAATAGATTTTTGCCCCACCAAGGTCTTCTGTCATTCTTTTTGCGTAGTATAACAATGATGGCCTTCCGGCATATTCCTTAAGCAAGGTGTTCAATTCCTCTACAAAATCCGGATCGTTCATATAATGATTGTACTGCTCTTCCAGATAGATCAGCTCATTCATCAACGTTTCAGATATGTATTGACCACCATATTCTCCATATCTTCCCTTACTCATTTATTATCTCCATTATCTCTTTTATTTTATCTTCATTCTTAAATCCGTTAACTTCAAGGCTTGAACTCAAGTCCACGGCATAGGGTTCAAATTCCTCAATTGCCTGTGTGATGTTGTCCTTATTGAGTCCGCCTGCAAGGAAAAAATCCTTTTTCAAATCTTTTCTTATCAGCCGCCAGTCAAAGGTTTTTCCACTGCCCTTGCCGCTGTCAAGCAATAAATAATCAGCATTGGATGAATCGTATTTCAGCAAATCTGTGTCTTGTGACATTTCGATGGCTTTAATCACTATTAATTTGTTATCGGTCATCGCTTTTAAATCTTTAATGTAGTCTTCACTTTCCAGTCCGTGAAGCTGTGCCATTTCAATTGTTCCGTTTTCAAACAATTCTGTTATTTCCTCTTTTGGCGCATCCACAAAAACGCCGACAGATATTATCTCGGGGTCGAGTTTGTCCTTCAATTGTCTTGCAAGCTCATGTGAAACCTTTCTTTTGGTATCTGCAAACACAAAACCCATGTAATCGGGCCTGTACTTATTGACTATTTCAATATCCTCCAATCTCTTAAGTCCGCAGATTTTGATTTTAACCATTCTTCAACTCCGAAATCATAGCCTTCTTATCATCGCTTTTCATTAAAGTTTCGCCTATTAAAACTGCATCAACATCATTTTCTTTTAATCTGGTGACATCTTCCTTTGTTTTAATACCACTTTCTGAAATAAATATAACATCTCCACTAACACATCTACGTAGATTGATACTATTATCAATATCCACAGTAAAATCATTGAGATTTCGATTGTTGACACCGATGATTTCAGCGCCGACGGTTAATGCACGCATGATTTCATCCCCGTCATGGGTTTCCACAATGGCGGAAAGGCCCAAATCATGGGCAAGGTCCAGATACTTTTTCAGTTGGACGACATCCAGGATGGAAACAATCAACAGGATTGCTGAAGCCCCCAATGCCTTGGCCTCCCATATCATATACTCGTCAACAATGAAGTCCTTTCTTAAAACAGGGATGCTGACATTTTCGGCAATCTCTTTCAAGTAGTCATCGGAGCCCATGAAAAAATATGGTTCTGTCAAGACTGAAATTGCAGAAGCACCAGCTTCCTCATAATCCTTTGCAATCTTCAAATAATCAAAATCCTCGGCAATCAGGCCTTTGGATGGGGATGCCTTTTTGACTTCGGCAATGATTGCAATGTCATCACCGCTCAATGCCTTCTTGAATGGAAAATCGTCTGTGATTTCCATCAATGATACTTCATTTTTCAAATCGTCAAGTGATATAATTCCCTTTGCAATTTCCACTCTTTCCTTGGTCTTTTCAACAATCTCATCCAACATAATAATCATCTATTTGTAAATTCAATAAATTTCTCAAGTTGATTCAATGCACGACCGGAATCTATGAGTTCCTCAGCCATCTTGACCCCTTCCTCTAGGGAATCCACTTCCCCAGCCACATACAAACCTGCTGCGGAATTCAATAAAACAGCATTTCTTTTTGGGCCTTTTTCACCTTTCAATATATCCAAGGTGATTTGGGCGTTTTCTTTTGCATCTCCACCAACAAGATCACTTTTAGATGCCAATTCGAATCCGAAATCCTCAGGCAGGACTTCATAAATCCTTGTTCTGCCGTTTTTAAGTTCGCTAACGAATGTCTTGTCGCTTACGGAAAACTCGTCCATGCCGTCCATACCATAGACGGACAATGCGGATTTGACACCTAGGTTATTTAATACATTGATTAAAGGTTCTACTAATTCTTTTTCATAAACTCCCAAAACCTGCATTGTCGCACCGGCAGGATTTGTCAATGGCCCCAAAATATTGAATATTGTTCTGATTGAAAGCTCCTTTCTGACGTTTGCGACATATTTCATTGACAGGTGATAGTTCTGGGCAAACAGGAAGCATAGGTTTATTTCCTTCAGGCATTCCAGACTCTTTTCAGGTTCGATGTAGATGTTTACCCCCAATTCCTCAAGAACGTCTGCAGCACCGCATTTGCTTGAAGCGGAACGGTTACCGTGCTTTGCAACAGGCACCCCTGCAGAAGATATGACAATTGAGGAGGTTGTGGATATGTTGAATGTATTTGATTCGTCCCCTCCGGTTCCGACGATTTCAAGCACTTCCTTATCGTTAAGTAGCCTTACACAGTGTGCCCTCATCGCTTCGGCAGAGGCGGTAATCTCATCGATTGTCTCACCTTTCATGGACATGGCAGTCAGGTAAGCGCTCATCTGAACCTCACTAGCTTCACCACTCATGATTTCATCCATTGTCTGATATGCTTCCTCATAAGTTAAATCTTGATGTTTATATACTTTCAATATTGCTTCCTTAATCATAAAATCCCTCTGTTAACCTTTTCCAAAAAATTTTCCATTATTGTCAATCCATCAGGTGTTAAAATTGATTCCGGATGGAATTGCAATCCGTAAACGTTATAATCCTTATGCTTGACCGCCATGATTTCCCTGTCGTCCCTTGCCTTTGAAATGATTTCCAGCTCATCCGGAAGGGTGTCCTCCACAAGGCTCAGGGAATGATATCTTCCCACATTGATTTCGCTTGGAAGGCCCTTGAAAATAAAGTCATAATCCAGGGAAATGTCTGAAGACTTTCCATGCATCAGCCTTTTGGCATGTGAAATCTCACCGCCGAAAGCCGCACATATTGCCTGATGGCCCAAACAAACTCCCAAAATCGGTATCCTGTCATGGAATTCCTTGACTATATCAATGCATATTCCCGCATTTTCCGGCTTTCCAGGTCCCGGAGACAGGATAATGCATTCCGGATTCAGGTCGCTTATCTCTTCAATTGTGATTTTATCATTTCTTGAAACCTGAATATCCGGATTTATTTTTCCAATCAATTGGAACAAGTTATATGAAAAACTATCGTAATTGTCGATTAAAAGAATCATTCTAACCCTCCGTCTGCAATTTTCAAGGCGTTAATGACTGCTGCCGCCTTGTTCAAGCATTCCTCAAATTCCTTATCCGGAACGCTATCGGCAACAAT
Organism: Methanobrevibacter thaueri; assembly: GCF_003111625.1. Classification (NCBI taxonomy): domain Archaea; kingdom Methanobacteriati; phylum Methanobacteriota; class Methanobacteria; order Methanobacteriales; family Methanobacteriaceae; genus Methanobrevibacter; species Methanobrevibacter thaueri. Next base: position 35,550 of record NZ_MZGS01000027.1, read on the forward strand.
GCCCGCTCCTGAGCGGATGAACACCTTATTATTGCGTGCAAAAGCTATTCTGATTGATATGCAGGTGTCGATATTGCCACTTAAATCGACATATCCTATTGCACCGCCGTAAATTCCTCTTTTATTGTCTTCAAGTTCGTTGATTATTTCACAGGCCCTTATTTTTGGAGCCCCTGATAATGTTCCTGCAGGCAGGATTGAATCGATTGCCGATAACGGGTGCAAATCGCTTCTCAGTTGACCGCTGACTGTGGATCCTATGTGCATCACATGTGAAAATCTCTCAATTGACATGTACTTGTCAACATGGACTGATCCGATTTCGGCTATTCTTCCGATGTCATTTCGTCCCAAATCAACCAGCATGTTATGTTCGGCCAGCTCCTTTTCATCGGACAAGAGATCTTCTTCTAGCCTTAAATCCTCCTCTTCGGTTTTGCCACGAGGCCTTGTTCCTGCCAACGGGAATGTGTAAAGCTGGTTGCCAGTTAGCTTAACCAGAGTTTCGGGGGATGCCCCTGCAATCTCTATGTCATTGCTTGAAAAGTAAAACATGTATGGGGAGGGATTGGTTGTTCTCAATACCCTGTATGTGTCAAAGAGACTGCCTTCAATCTCGGCCTCTATCCTGTTTGAAAGCACAACCTGGAAAATATCCCCTTCATTAATATAGCTTTTGGCCTTATCAACCATATTGCAGAATCTTTCACGTGAAAATGCGGGCTTGAAATCTGACTTTAACTTTAATGGCTCTATTTCTATTTTTTTGCCATGTTTTATTAAATCTGCCATTTCCATTAAATCGTCGCATGCCCTTTCATAATTCCCTTCCACATCATCCGTCTTCATGTTTGTGATGAGTATGATCTTCTGTTTGAAATTGTCGAATGCGATGACCTTATCAAACAGCATCAGGTCAATGTCCTTGAACTGGTCCTGGTTTTCAGCATCAAGATTTAGTGAGGGCTCAGAGTATTTTATGTAATCGTACGCAAAATACCCCACAAAACCCCCAGTAAAAGGTGGTAAGTAATTCAATTTCGGAGATTTGTTTTTTGAAATCAAATCTTTTATTATTTCACTTGGGTTGTCCGTTTCGATTGTTATCTCATCGTCGTTCAGCCCTTCAAAATCAGCATCGCCCCTGATTTTGACAATGCCGTTCTGACATGTGAATTCCAATAGCGGATTGAAACCTAAAAATGTATATCTTCCCCATTTCTGTGAATCCTCTACACTCTCCAACATGTATGCATGCTTGCTTATGCATTTTAAAATTCTCAACACTTCAATTGGAGTCGCAATATCTGAAAACAATTCATAGGATATTGGGATTCTTTTATATTCCTTATTTTCTGCTATTTCTTTAACTTCTTCTAAACTTGGGGAAAACATTTTCAATCACAGGATATACTTTGTATAATGTACTATTTAAAACCTTGTTGTAACAAAATGTACATTATGATAAATTTTGAAAAAAAATTCAATTCATCTTGTCCTGTTCCTTGCTGAATTGAATGACGATTTTTTTGATTTCCCTGCTTTCCAAATAAGGTAGTTTTTCAGTGATTTCCCTTTCCAAATCCTTATTTAATTGCATTCTTTTTTCGGCATATTCCTCGCCCTCAAAATTAGCCCTATACTCCTTGTTCAGATTGGAATATTTGGTGATTAGGGGCTGAAGAATTGTTCCGATATCCTCTTCCAGCTGGTCATTGATGATTTTCTGCTTTCTGATATCGATGACAAATCCCACAACAGTCAAGAAGAATCCCAAAACAGTGATAGTCAATGCGGGAACGAATATCTGCTGATTGCCAATGAATACAATTGTGAAAACAATCCCTATAAATATAAGTAGAATACCGATTTTTTTTAAATCCATGTTAAAAGTATTGTAATTTATTATTATTTAATACTATTCAATTCAAGAATTATGGATTTGAAAAGTAAAACAAAAGATATGACAGCCAATATTGACATTGCCCCAATGACAACATCATTTGTGAATAGGAGACTATTGACATCAGCACGAACGATAATCTCGGCCAGCAGATTATTCAGGAAGTGCGCAAAGATTGGAATCAGGATGTTTTCTGTCTTCAGATACAGGATGGCCATGCAGATTGCAAAGATAAATGCTGAGATGATGCTTCCATAGCTATGGAGTGAAGCAAAAAGCAGTGAGGAGACCAAGACGGCAAAAAGCGGTGGGATAATCACTTGAAGCCTATTCAAAAAGATCCCTCTGAAAATCAGCTCCTCGGCCACTGGAGAAACAATGATGGTTGCCACCAGACTCAGGGTCATGATTGAATTTGAAGCGGTGCTTGAACCGAATAAAAAATTCAAAGAGGGAACAAGGTTTAAAAGGGCATGTGACAAGTATAAAAAACCATAGGATATGAATACATTTAGGATGACCAATAGGACGACCTGCTTGAGAACATCTGCCGATAAGACCTCCAAATAATCGTCCTTATCTGGAAAAGTGAAATCAAGTTTAAAAATTATGTAAAAAATTAATAAAATGTATATCCAAATTGAATCCAATTGAACAATATTTAAAGTATTTAAAAAATATTGTACTAAAAATAAAAGGATAAAAATAGACAATACTTCCTTTAGAGGAATAACCTTAAGTTTTTCGTTAAATAAAGACATTTTATCAAAAAAATAATATAAATATACTACAATCTATTTAATGAACCAATACAATGTAATATACTTATTTTAAAATTTATTCATCAAAGATGAACACATCTTCAATTGCTGGTTTACCCAATATCTTAGTAATGTTATAGGCCAATAATAAGGAAGGGTTATAGCGTGCATTCTCTAAAGCGTTTATTGTCTGACGAGTTACGCCAACCAAGTCCGCTAACTCCTGTTGAGTTATGCCTTTCTCTTGGCGAAACTGTCTAATTTTAGTTTCCAAATAATCACCTATTATATAATAGTGCAATATTAAATTTTTAAATAAAAGAATATAAATGTTTCTTAAAATATAATACTTTATAGAACAAATATACTATTAAGATAACAATATTTGAGAGTTGGTAAAAAATGGCTATACACCCTATAGAATTTAGGTATGGTACTCCAGAAATGAAAAAGATCTGGGAAGAAGAAAATAAATTGCAAAGAATGTTAGATGTGGAATCCGCATTGGCTCAAGCTGAAGGAAAACTCGGAATAATCCCTCAGGAAGTTGCTGATGAAATTGCGGCTAAGGCTAACACTGAGTATGTTAAATTAGAAAGAATGAAAGAAATTGAAGCAGAAACCAATCACGATATCGCTGCTTTATCAAAATCAATTACAGAAGTATGTGAAAACGGTGCAGGAGAATATGTCCACTTTGGAGCAACATCCAATGACATCGTAGACAGTTCAAACTCATTACTCATTCGTGACTCCATTGACGTGCTTGAGGAAAAGCTGGAAAGATTAACAAAAATAATGCTTGACTTGACACGTGAACATAAAATGAAAGTATGTATCGGACGTACACACGGACAGCACGCACTTCCAACCACATATGGAATGAAATTCGGAATATGGGCAGATGAACTGCACAGACAATACGTAAGACTAGAAAATGCAAGAGCAAACGTCTGTGTTGGAATGATGGACGGGGCTGTTGGAACAACTGCCGCATTAGGCGAACAAGGTTGGGAAATCCACAAAACCGTAGCTGAAATCCTAGGATTGCCTGCAGCCAGAATTACAAATCAGGTAGTTCAAAGAGACAACCACGTTGAATTCATCAGCGTTTTGGCAAACATCGCAAGTACCCTCGATAAGATTGCACTTGAAATCAGGAGCCTTCAAAGGACCGAACTTATGGAAGTTGGAGAATTTTTCGACCCTGAAAAACAAGTCGGAAGCAGTACAATGCCACATAAGATGAATCCAATTACCGCAGAAAGAATCTGTGGAGTTGCAAGAATAGTCAAATCATTCGTTAATGCCGCATTGGACAACAATCCTCTCTGGCACGAAAGAGACTTGACCAACTCCTCCTGTGAAAGGATAATGTTCCCTGAAAGCTGCATCCTAACCGATTACATCTTGAACCTTACAATCAAATTAATGAATAACCTCGTATTCTACGATGAAAACATCGAAAGAAACCTTAACTTGACCAACGGTTTAATCATGGCTGAAAGATTGATGGCTGAACTTACCCGTGCAGGCATGGGAAAACAAACCGCATATGGAATCGTAAGGAAAAACGCAATTAAGGCAAACAAAGAAAAACTATTGCTCGGCGAATTGATTTTAGAAGACGAAGAAGTTCAAAAATATCTGACCCAAGAGGATGTTGACAAAATAATGGATCCTCACACATACACCGGATCAATACCAACAATCATCGACGAGCTTCTAGAAGAATCCGAAAGCTGGTTTTAAAATTAAAAAATAGAATTAATTGGTTTAACCAATTAATTTTTAACTCTTTTTATTTCAGGAACATATCTCTTAAGCATCAGTGAAAGTGATATGACCGTTACTGAACTCAATGCCATTGCAAGACCGGCAAGGGCAGGTTCAAAGGTTATTCCGAATGTTGGATACAATACTCCAGCAGCAATCGGAATCAGTATTGTGTTGTATGCAAATGCCCAGAAAATGTTTTCCTTGATTCTGCGCATCACCTTTTTAGAAAATTGAACGGCTGCAACCACGTTTTCCAAATCGCCTTCCATGACAACAATGTCCCCGCTTTCCATTGCAATATCGGTACCGTTACCCATTGCAACACCGATATCCGCCTGTGTCAATGCAGGTGCGTCGTTGATTCCGTCTCCAACAAACAATACCTTTTTGGTGTTATTTGCCTGAGTCTTTTTGACAATGTCAAGTTTGTTTTCAGGAAGGACCTGGGCCTCCACATTGTCTATTCCTACCTCACGGGCAACATTCAAGGCTGTGGACTCATTATCCCCTGTCAGCATGTATGTCTCGACGCCCATGTTATGCAGTTCATCGATTGCCCTTTTGGAATTGGCCTTGATTTTATCGGACAGGCTTAAAATTCCTTTAACTGTCTTGTCTTGTGCCAAAAAGATAATGGTCTTTGACAGCTTTTCAAGTTCATGATACTTGTCAATGGCTTCTTGTGAGACCTGAACATCATAACTTTCCATTAAAGCCAAGTTGCCAGCAAGAACCTCTTTGGAATTAATTTCAGCCTTCAATCCCTTACCTGTAACGTTTTCAAATTCGGATGTTTGAGCTAAATCAAGGTTCAGTTCCTTTGCCCTGTTCACTATGGCCTTGGCGATAGGGTGGGTTGAATTCTGCTCAACGCTTGCGGCAAGCCTGATTAAATCCTCATCGCTTCCCTCATACGGCAATATGTCATCGACTTCAGGTTTTCCTTCAGTGATTGTACCTGTCTTGTCGAATGCTGCCACATCAATTTGACCAGCATTCTCCAATGTGTCACCGTTCTTAATCAGAATTCCATATTCCGCTGCCCTTCCGACACCGACTGTAACCGCTGTTGGAGTGGCCAAACCCAGAGCGCATGGACATGCAACCACCAATATTGAAATCAGGCATGTCAATGAGAACAGTAACGATGCTCCAAGCAATAGATACCATATCAGGAACACGACAATAGCTATGGTCAGGATTACCGGAATGAAGTATGATACGATAGTGTTTGCGAACTTTTGAACCGGAGGCCTTGAAGATTGCGCCTTTTCAACCAAACGAATGATGTTTGACAAGACGGTTTCCTTTCCAATCTTTTTGGCTTTGATTTGGAGAACTCCGTCCTGATTGATGGTTCCAGCAAAGACCTCTTCACCGTCCTTTTTGACTTTAGGAATCGGTTCCCCATTAATCATTGACTCATCGACATAGGATTCTCCTCCGACAACGTCCCCGTCAACCGGAATCTTTTCACCAGGTTTTACCAAAAGCAAGTCATCCAATACAATATCTGCAATGGAAACCTCCTTTTGTGAGATGATTTCGCCATTCTCATCAACCTCAATGGCTGTTGCGACTGTCGGCTGAAGGCCTATCAGTTCGCGTATGGAATCTGATGTGCGTTTTTTGGCCCTTGCCTCAAGATACCTTCCGATCATCAAGAATGAAGGAAGCATCACAGCTGAGTCATAAAACATGAATGTGTGGTCCAATACAATGCCGAATGTTCCAAAGATGCTTGATATATATGCAACCAGAATACCCATGGAGTACATTACATCCATGTTAAGGTTTTTATGCATCAGACCATTGATTCCTGCCTTTAAAATCGGCAAGGATACATATAAGAATGGAGCGATACTTACAATTAGGGAAAGCAGTCCCATTGAGGAGATATGCAATCCTGTCGCATGGTTGATTGAGTGTACAATGCCCATTAGCGGATCCCATCCGCTGAACATTAGAATCATTAAAATAACTGAGAAAAATAAACCGACAATAATCCTGTTGCGCTTTTCCTTCAGGTCCTGTTGATATATTGCCTCTTCATCAATTTCGGTTTGACCCTCAACGCCAAGGAGCTCAAATCCCAAGGAAACGATTACCTCTTCTATTTCATCCAGGGTCACTTTTGATGAATCATATCTTATTTTTGCGGTTTGGGAAGTCAAATCCGCCTTCACATCAAAAATGCCATCCAGACGTATCAGGAAATTTTCCACATTCATTGTGCATGAAGCGCAGTGCATTCCCTGAATCCTTATGGTCATTTCATCGCTGTGGAGTTCAAAACCCAGATTTTTGACCAGCCTTTCCATCTCTTCATAGGAAATCTTTTTGGTGTCGACTGTGATGTGCAGCTTATTTGATGCCAAATCGGCGTCGACATCCTCTACTCCTTCTATTTTTCCAAATGTTTTGTTAACGCTTAGAACACAGGATGCGCAGTGCATTCCTTCAATCGGCAAATCCATATGCTTATGCTTTACCATCTTATCACGACCGTTCCCTTTTATAAGATTATTTGTGTTTTATGTATTATAAAGTTTAGGCATTACTAAAAATTTTACATGTAGTTAACCTTAATTTCCTTGTGAGGTATTGTTCTCCTGAAAGTCTTTTTGGGATAGCCTATAATGAATGCTGAGTACATATGCTTGCTCTTGTCAATTCCTGGGAAGAATTCCATTAGCCTGTCATGGTCTATCTCATCTGCCTTTAGAATAAAGAGAGAATAGAATCCTCCAAGCCCCAAAGTATATGCCAGCAATTCCATGCGTGTGTTTGCTATGACCGCACTTGTCTTGTCTGTTGAGAATGTCAAAATCAGCTGATGGCCCTGCCACAATAGAGGATGATATTTCTTTGTGGAATTGTCCCTTAAGTAATCGCCGAACTCCTTGATTCTGAAAAACTCATTCTCTTCAACCTTGATTATTTCATAAACATGCTTCATGAAATCATTCAGTCTCCTGTCCAAAACGACGAACTCCACATCCTGCTCATTTTGGGCTGAAGGGGAATAATAGGCACCCTCAAGCAATTTGTTGAATGTGTCCTTATCGATTTTTTTCCTTTTAAACCATCTCATTGACCTTCTCTGCTTTAAGAATTGCAGTAAGTCCCTGTAGTCAATTGGAAGTTCCTTTGAACTGTACTCCTCAATCCTGTCTTCACGACCCTTGAATATTTTAAGGGTTACAGCACCTGTCGGGCAAATAGCCATGCAATGGCCACATTCAAAACAGTTGCTTCCGGTCTCATAAGCCACTTCATCTATTTCAATATTGTCACGAATGCAGACTGCCTTACACTGTCCGCAGGCGATACACTTTTCATCATCAATCATTAATTTCATTTAACTACACAACCATCCTGAACTACTTTTAAGATATTTTCATTGTTGCTCAATATGGAAACATCTTCCAGCGGATTGGAATTGACCAGAACTAAATCTGCAACATAATTTTCCCTGACAAGACCCAAATTATTAAATCCTAAAAATTCGGCCGCCTTAACGGTTCCTGCTGCAATAGCCTCATCGGCTGACATTCCAATATCTGTCAAATGGACCAATTCCTCCAGATTGTGTCCGTGTGGAATTACTCCACTGTCTGTTCCCATCAATATGTTAACACCTTGTTCGTAAGCTACTTGGATGTTTTCCTTGTGGACTTTGACTATTTCCTTAAGTTTTTCTGTCTTTTCGTCTGCATAGCTGTCCCATGCAGGGAAGCCATTTTTATATAAGAATTGATGAACAAGAAGTGTCGGAACTAAACTTACATCATTTTCAACCATTCTTTTAGCGGTCTTCTTATCAATGAATGTTCCATGTTCAATTGAAGAAAAACCAGCATCGATACAATTGTTCATTCCTTTCAAGCTGTGACAGTGGGCCGATACCTTCATGTCATTAGCCTTTGCTTCACAGACAATTGTCTTTAACTCTTTTTTGTTGAATTGGGCAAATTCCGGTGAAGTGTTGGTTGTCAATACTCCTCCGCTTGCCATAACCTTAATAAAATCAGCGCCCGCCCTTTTTACTTCACGGGTCTTTTTAAGAACCTCCTCTATGCCATCGCATCTTCCCTTTGGAAAACCGGGATAGATTATCTCCATGTCCCAGCCGGAAGGCAGAAGCAAATCGAAATGTCCTCCTGTCATTACTAGTGGAGTGATTGACAGGTGAATTTTTGGAGCGGTGAATAATTTACGTTGTTGTGCCAATTTGAAGCTCAAATCAGCAGATCCACAATCTCTAATTGTTGTAACACCCGCATTGATTGTCTGCAGAGAATGAGGCACCGCATTGTAAAAATGAAGCCCCAATGGATTTGCCATATTCTCTTCCTTATGGAATCCCTTTGCAAAAATGTGGGTATGGCAATCAATGAAACCAGAAAGCAGATAATTGTCCTCACCGTCGATGACATTGTCCGCCTTAATCTTAGTTGAAGATATTTCCTTGATTAGATTATCTTCAATCAAAACGTTTTGCCTGGTTTTTATCTCTTCAAACGGATTTACGATGTTTACATTTTCAATTAGAGTTTGCATATTATCACTACAATATTTCTATTGTACCATTAGTTCCATCGACCTCGACAAGGGTTCCTGTTTTCAAATCCTTGATGTCTTCAGGTGAATCGACCAATGGAATGTCTGACATTATTGCTCCTGTTGCAATAATAGGCTCTGCGCTTAGACAGATTATGGCGCTAGGAGCGGTTTTGTTTTTCATCATCTGGAAAATCACATAGGATCCTACGGTAGAGCCCTTTCCTCCAGGGATGAAGAGTACCTTATCCTTGATGATTTCCCCTTTCAGTTCATGATTCGGGTCGATTATTTCACCGGTGTCCGGATTCACTCCACCTAAAAAGCTAATCGGCTCTGATGAAACAATCAATTCACCTTTTCCTTTTCCTTTGGCAATATTTCTACATTCAATCATAATCATCACTTGTTAAAATAACTTATCTTCAACTTCTTCTCCACGATTCAAGGCATTTGCAGAGTTTATTGTATCAACCAATGCCCAAATCCATACTATCAATGCCAATGCCAATCCAATGACAAGTAAAATTAAAATCAATGATACAATATATGCTATTAATAAAATTGCACCGGTATTGTCCAGACCCAAATACATGTGACCCATGCCAGGCAACAAAACGCTTAAGACAACTGCAACCAGGGTGCTTTTCTCCTTATCGATACTCACATTTCGAGATTTCACGGTAGCTTTCAGATTATGGCCGCAATTTGGACAGAACTTGAAATCACCTTCCAGCTTGAAACCGCAATTACGACAATAATTAACTCCAGATTTAACCTCTTCACTTTCAGGAGTCGGATTATGCTCCACTGGGGCACTTTCAGTGCTGATTTCCTCAACTTTTGGAAGATAAGCTCCGCAGTTCTTGCAGAATTTGTCGTTTGGAACTTCCTTACCGCAATCTGGACAAATAACCATCTAAATCACATCTACCTTCATGATTTCTCTTAAAACAGCCGTAGCATAAGAACCCTTGTTTATTGAAAACTCACATAGGACTCCCTCGTCTGTTGCCTGTGCACTGGCATCCCACACCTGGAATCTCATGGAACGTCTGAGACCATGGCTTCCTAAACGAGGCATTTTTGGAACTTCAAAGTCGCTTTTCTCCAAATTATATTTCTTCAATACATTCTCTTCCATTTCCCCAACGGCTCCGCCTGCAAATGGGACCTTTGTTCCATATAACGGACATGTCGGGTTGGCTTCGAAGCTGTCCATCAGTTCCTGATACTCTTCCGGAGTCTTTTCATAAACAATGTGTTCCTCATTATCAATTATGATGTCACCAGGAATATACTTGTCTATTCCCATTGCAACCCTGTTGCTTACGGCCTCATTGAATAGGTAAGACTGATATGCATGAACAAACATTCTCTGCAATGGCTTTGGAAGAGCATATAACGCATTCTTATATGATTTTTCAGTCAATTCGCCTTTCTTTGAATCCTTAATCAATTCGCGAATCATCATCTTTTCGTATCTCATTCCCTTGCCCATCAAGTTCAGGGATTCCTCAAGGTTACCGTCATCATATGCCTGTCTTGCCTTCTGGTTTTCCTCATGCTCCTCTTCTGATGGGTTTCCGATGTACCTTCCGACAGCCTTTTCAAGGTCATTTTCAATCAATGCCTCTCCGACCAGATGAGTGTTGGTTCTAGGCTTGCCGAATCTCTGCCAACCGAAGTAGTTGGGAACTCCTGTGGTTTGCAATTCCTTTAGAACCTCATTTGCGATGTTGGCTGACTCTTCAATATCATCCAAATCCCTAATTAAGATTTTGAATTTATTTCCCTTAAGCTGACCCATCCTAAGCTTTTTGCGGCCTCTGACTACCTTTAAAAAATCAGTTTTATAAATGTCCAAATCCTTGACCTGCTGCATCTGCTTCTCTGAATCCATATTGGAAATGCAAATCCACTGTCTGGTCAAGGCCTTCTTGTCCTTCATTCCGGCAAAGCCCATCCTTTTTCTTGAGATGTGCAGGTCTCTTGAAATGTCCAGGACAACATCAAGTGTGGTCCTTCCAAGCTTTTCAATCCAGATGTAAACGTTTGGACCCTCACCGGATGGAATGACTTCAGGAATTTCTTCAACGTAAAAATCTTCATATTGGTTTCTAATTGTTCCACCAATACCCTTTTGAGAAGTTACATAAGTATTAGCATTTAACATAATATCACGGAAATTATAATGCCCTGGCCGGGATTTGAACCCGGGGAATGGGATCCGCAGTCCCATGTGTTATCCAAACTACACCACCAGGGCCGACAAAATAAGATAACAATTATCTTTAAGATTTTTATAGTATTTAATAATTACCATGTTGATAATGTGAATGAATAATCCCCATAGGTCCTTGTGGCTACAGAAACATTTTCCGCATCATCATATTTTCCCTTTGATGCCAGCACCTCATCATTCAAAACGTTGCTTTCAACTAACCTATAGTTTTCAAGATCATAGGAATCTAACCTGTCCCTTGAAATTTTAGAAACCTCCCTTACGGATTCCTTTGAGTTTTCGCCCTCCTTTAGAATGCCTGAGATTTCACTGATGAAACTCTTATCCTGGAAATCTATCCTACCGCTTAAAAGCTCCATTACATCCTGTGCCGTTCGAATATCTCTTGATTCATAGGAATATTCATGTGTAGGCATTGTTACTGTGGTGTTAATGGCCAAAAAAACAATTAAAAGCAAAACCACTGCAAGTATTGCATCAATCAAATAAAATGAACCCTTATTGTCTAACATGGATTAAAATTGAACGTTAGATTAAATAAAAAATAGTGAAGTGCGATTGCATGATTTTGTGTAAAATCGCACCTTAAGAATTGAAACTAGTTTGATCGGATATAGTCTATGACCTTATCCTTTTTGGCAATTGCAGCATCTGAAGCCTTTTGAACCTTTTCCTTCATCTCTTCAAAGTCTTCAGGGGTTGTATCTCCAACCAGTTTTTTGATTTTGGTATATGCCGCTTCCCTGAACAATGGGACCAGCTTTTCATTTGAACCGTCTTCCTTGACCAGAATAGGTTCTCCTGAATTGTTGACCTCACCTATTTCAGATATTACAACATCATATTTGCCGACAGCCTTTTTGATATCACCGACGATTTCTGGAGGCACAATAAGCATCAATGAATCGGTTGAAACTCCCAATGGATCGATGTTTAATGTCTCAAGCATGTTTAAAACATTCGGAGCAACCATGTCCCTGATTTCCTTTTCATAAAACTCAAGGCCCACACCGGTTGTGTTTGATATCTCATGGGCATCGCCTCTAAGTCCGCCATTGGTTACGTCAGTCATCGCATGGACATCCTTCACGAGATCTGATTCAAAAAGCGCATGTGAAGCCTGAACGAAGTTTACGTTCATTGTATCCCACACAACATCAAAGAAACCGTTGTACAGTGCTGTAGTTGTTATTGTTCCTCCTCCTGAACCTTCAGTCAAAAGGATTACATCGCCTTCGGTCGCTCCTTTTCTTGCTGTTGGAGGATATGGTGAAACTCCCACGCTTCCAACGGCTGAAACGAACCTGTCTCCCAAAACCATGTCTCCACCGACACGCAAGGTACTTCCGGCCACAATAGGAACGTCAACTAGCTCTGAAACTGCAGCAACACCTGCTGTAAAGTCGAATATCTTTGCAACATCCCCGTCGTCTGCAAGGTGGACGTCACTTAAGATAGCGACTGGGTCTGCACCCATAACACAAACGTCCCTTAATGTTGCTCTTGTAACGTGAAAACCACCTAAAAATGGATATTCACTTAATCTTGAATGAATTCCGTCAACTGCGGTTGTTATGTAAACCTCATCATTTTTGACTGGTGCCTTAACCACTCCACCGTCGTCCTGTTCTGACGGATTGACCAATGAGGCAGTATTGGTTGATGATACGATTTCAGCGATTTTCCTGTGGACAAAAAAGTCTCCGGCTCCACGGGAACCCACTCCCATCTCGCCCATCAATACATCAGCCTTATTTACATTAGCTATTTCCTTTAAAAATTCATCATCGCTTTCCTGCAATTTTAAAGTTGTTGAAACCTCATCAATTACAGCCTTTGCCATTTCAACTGAATTGTCTTGTGAAATGTTTTTATACTCTCTAATACGAACTGCTAAAATATCTGCTAAATCTTCATATGAGTAATCGTCAATTCTAGCCCTTACAAATCCTTCGATATCCATTGTCTATATCTCCAAGTTAGTGAAATTTTTTAAGATTTTTAATCCTGCCTTACTGCTTTTTTCTGGGTGGAACTGTGTTGAGAACAAATTGTTTTGACTTAAGCTTGCCACAACACTGTTTCCATATTCACAAGTTCCTGCGATGATTTCATCATCATCGGGAATTACATGATAAGAGTGAACAAAATAAAAGTATTCGCCATCTATTCCTTCCAAGATTGGTGAATCATTGGTGACATTCAACCTATTCCATCCCATGTGAGGTATTTTAACGCCTTCCGGCAATTTTTCCACATGCCCCTTGAATAAATCGAGTCCTTTTACACCAGGTGATTCCTCACTTGAGGTCATCAGCACCTGCTGGCCAAGACAAACGCCCAAAAAGGGTTTATCATCATCTACATGCTCAAATATTACGTCCTTGAAGGGTTCCAGATTTTCCATTGCGCTTCCAAATGCTCCGACACCAGGCAAAACAAGGTAATCGCTGTTGGCGATTGTTTCCTTATCGTCAGTTATCTGAAAATCGGCACCTATCTTTTTGAATCCGTTTGATATGCTTTTCAAGTTTCCGCTTTTGTAATCAATAATCGTTATCATTAGTCCAACCATCCAATAGCTGATCTGATCATACCGCCAAAGTCTGAAAATACTATTTCATCGGTACCAAGTGTTTTTGAGTGTGCATCAAGCTCTGCAACAACATGAGTGTAGCCCAAGTCCCTGAGCGGTTCAACAAGACGTGGCCCATCTGTCACTGCAACGGATTCCACATCAAAGTCCTCAATCGGAAATGCATGTGGAACACCGAACACGACAATCATGTCCAAATCCTTGTCCTTCAAATATTCGGCTGCATTGTTGGCTGTTATCGGATATTCATCGAGACCTCCTGTGATGAATTCAGGCTCGATATCCAATTGGCTCTTGATATTCACCGCATGTTGCCTTATTCTTGGCAAACCGATATTCTCATCCAAATTGGCTACGAAAATAGGTTTATTGTCAGGATTTATTTCCTTATAATCGAAATTAATGATGTCTGCGAATAGATATGATGTTTCCTTTTTAACGTTGAGAACAAAGGCCACTTTCTTATCATCCTTCAATGCCTTTACAACGGTCTTTGCAACTGATTCCTTTGAATCGCCGAAGTTTGGCTTGATGTATTTTCCCTGTGCCATTCCACGGGTTTTTTCAACTTCAGTTGCCTTTTCAAGCATTTCAATTTGTCTGTCTGCCTCTTCTCTTGTAATAACACCACATTCCACAGCGGCATCCAATACCATGATTGCCCCAACGGTATTGTCTCCTTCACCGGATCCTCCATGTGATTCAACCGGAATGACTGTGCACGGCAAATCTGCAGTTGCAATAGCTTCCTTTAAATCCTCACCTATAATCATGCTGGCACAGGTACCAGCAATACCCATCAGTTTTGGTTTAAACAAATCATAAGCTTCCGTTAAGGTTTCAACTAATTTTTCGCCCGCACCCAATATGAAATCGTTTTCGGACATTCCTGTAGTTACTACTCGAACCCCATCACCTTCTAAAAGTCTGGCTGTTCTAAAGCAGCAGCCTGTAGGGCCATGCATGACAATGACATCTACATTCATATCCCTTAACGTGTAAAGAGTGGCCGCAATTGGACTTGGTCTTGGATGTATAATTTTTATCACCTATTAATTTAATAAGTAAATATTTTAAATTCTTAGTTAATATAATTATTTAAGGGGAGATATTATTATGAAACTTGACAAACAAATTCTAGAAGAGAAAATCAGAAAACACAGGGAAACAAAAAGCTGCTCCGAATCAACCCTTATGGGACTTTGTGAGACTGCAGAAGCGGACATAACAACAGAACAGATGACAAAACTGGCCTGCGGATTTGCAGGTGGAATGGGCGGAACATTCGATGAAGGAACCTGCGGTGCAGTGACCGGCGCATTGATGGCAAACGGAATTCTTAATGATGAACCTGCAGTTATCAAGGCCAATGCCAAAGAGATTTTCAACACATTCAAAGAGGAATATGGAACCGTGCGCTGCGACAAGATAACTGACCATGGAAAGGACAAGTCTCCATGTGTTGACTGCTGCGTTTTCATTGCAAATAAAGTGGCAGATTTGCTTGATGAGTGAATGGCTGGAAAATCATAATTTCTTTAAAACAAAGGATTCGACATCAACATCAAGATTTTTAGAAATAGGCTTGCATTTAGAGCAAAGCAGTGAAAAAACATCCTTGCCCTTCAAATTCATTTCAGTCAAGCCTTCGTAGTTTGCCATTCCTTTGGACACTATGAAATTGCTTTCTTGGAATCTCCTTTTGAAGTCCCTTGAAATCATCTCCTTTACGATTCCGCCGGAATCGCTTCCGACAGTGATGATTTCTGCAATTTCATCCAAACCCACATCAATGGCTTCCTTCAGGCATGCATCGTTTACGATAGGGCCACTTTTAACAACCACCACCACATCAACACCATATTCCATTATCTTTTCAATCAATAACCTGTCGAAAACTATTTCACCGGCGTTATCGACCAGGTAGAGAACCTCATCATGAGAATTCAAAGCCTTTTCAAATTCCTCAATGTCATTAATGACAAGATTCCTGTTCAGATTATCCTCAATTAATTTTTTAAAATCAGTATTGATGTTATAAACTCCAAAATCAAGTATATTACCCACAATAGCCACTTTAACATAAGTCTCTAAACTGTCATTGCTTTTTAGAATATTATTTACCTTTGGCATTAAGGACAAGGCAATTTCATTGCTCATTTCCTTTTGATTGAAATATGCATCTGCACAATTGGTTTGCTTTTTAATGTACTGGTTCACTTCTGTCGCTAACTTGTTGGGCTGTGAATCTTTACCAAAGTTCTCCGCCATGTGCTTGATGCAGTTTTGCATTAATTCAAACTTCAAAGTCTCATCATCACATGACAAATCAATGACTTCCTTCACTTGCCTCAAAATGCAGGCTCCGCATTCAAAATAGGATTTGATGATATCACCCAAGATTATTGGTCGGACTGCCCCTCCATAACCGGCTTTAACTTTCTTATTGTGTATCTGGCATATGTGTAGTTTAGAATGGATGCGATTATCCTACCGACTGCAAGACCTATCCAAATACCAGTCAAACCCCAATTAAAGACGATTCCAAAGAGGTAAGTGAAACTTACTGTGAAAATCAGCTCTCTTATGATTGTCCAGGCAAGGCTTGTTGTTCCACGGCCGATTCCCTGATAGAAAAAGCTTGAAGGCATTCCAATACCGACCAGCAATAATCCGAATGAAGCTATTCTTAAGAAGTTAGTGATTTCTGGGATTAGTGGCGCAGTGTCTGGAGTGTATGCGAAAATCAAGGCCAATTGTGGTGCGAAAATTACTAAAATAAGCATTATAGCAAGTGCAACCAATGTTGCAAACTTGGTACCGAAAGCGTGGGTCCTTGAGAGATATTCCCAGTTTCTGGCTCCAAAGGCGCTTCCGCTAACGGCCGCAACCGCACTACCGATAGCTGTGAGAGGCATTATTCCAAAGAGATATAGCCTTTGGCCTGAAGTGAATGCGGCAATACCATACTCTCCTCCGATGGATGAGATGAACATCAGATAGAAGCTCATTGCAAGTGACATCATGAACATGTCCAGGGATGCCGGTATTCCCACCTTCAAGATGTCTCGGGCAATTGCATGTTCAAACTGGAACCCCTTAAGGTTTACATCGACATAAGTGTCCTTCTTGATTAAGATCCAGTACATTATGACGCTTGCAGAACCTACTGAACTTACGATTGTTGCAAGGGATGCTCCTGCTGAACCTAGACCCAATACATAAATAAAAAGCGGATCCAGGATGAAATTTAAAACGACTGACACTATCATGGCGTACATTGCCCTTTTCATGTCTCCTTCCCCACGGAGAATTCCGCTTCCGCCGTTGGCAAACATGAACGCAAATAAACCCAAAAATAGTGGAGTTCCATACTTCATTGCCTCAACTAATGATTGTCCACTTGCACCATAGGTTTTGAGTAACGGTTCCTGTATGACAAGTAGAATCAAAGTCAATGCTACGGATGCTATTAAAAATATGAATAGAGAGTGTGTTGCCGATTTGCTTGCGCCCTCATGGTTTCTTGCACCAACCGCACGGCTGATGCTGCTTGTGGCACCGTTTCCAAGTCCTACACTGAAACCGTTTAGAATCATGAATATCGGTGTCACAAAACCAATTCCAGCAATAGCTGCCTGTCCAAGTCCTGCAACCCATATACCGTCGACAATATTGTAGGATGCAGTTAAAAGCATTGATATCATGATTGGAATCGCAAGTTTTCGAACGGCAATTTCGGGTTCCCCTCTCATCAATTCAACATTTTTATTGGCCATAAATTTCACTTAAATCAAATTCTATATAACTATTATTTTTTTAAAATTTATAAGACTATTGCAAATACATATATGTATAGAAAAATTCAAAGTATATTTAAAAAAACATCAATGTGTGAATATGAATCAGACAGACGAATTCTACGAGGACATGGAAAAGTGCGAGATTCCACTTACCCATATTGAAAAGGGAATAACCGACCCTACATTAAAGCCAATTGATGAATTATATGGGGCGGCGGATGTTTTAAGTGTGGAAAACGCCAAGAAGCATCAGCGCAACCTATGGCTATTGTCATTTTTTGGAACCCTTGTTGCTATTTTCTTCCTTCTATATGATGAAGCGGAATTGCACTGGCTTATTTTTGGCTGTATAATGGTCATTCTGATTATATTCTACATTAACAAATTAGCAGAGCGCACTGAATGCCATAGGAAATACCTGCAGTACAGACTGCTGGCAGAATCACTTCGTGTCCAGTACTTCCTTTCAAAAGCGGGCATAGACAAGAATGTGGGAGACATCATGCCATGGTTCGTTAAGAAGGATGTTCCATGGATTAGAGAAGTGTTGAAAACAGTACCCCCGGTGAATACAAATGAAAAAAGACATATTATAAATTGCTGGATCAGGGATCAGATGAAATATCATCAAAAGGCGCTTAATAGGACAACAATCCAAAAACAAAGGGACAAGCGCATTTCCCGTAGAGTGCTTTATATAACACTTGCCACTTACATTATAGCGTTGCTGTTTGAGATTTACGTTTTTGCAACGCCTGGAGAGATACACTACAATCTGCTGGCTCCGGTCTTGAAAACATTGAATGACTGGGGAATAATGCTTTCCTATTCCCAGACTGAAATGATTCGTGCGATTTTGAAAATCATACTTGGTACAATGTCTGCAGCAACCCTGTTTACCGGAAGTTATTATGGGAAAATGTCCCTGTCCCTTACCATCGAGGACCACAGAAGGATGGCCATGCTGTATGAAAAAGCCGAAAACAAGATTGTTCAGAATGGCGGAGAGGAAAACGAAGATTTGATTTTATCCCTGGCTCATGAATTTTTAATTGAAAACAGTACCTGGTATGCTTACCAAAAGAAAAACCAACCTAGCTTAACCTTTGAATAATAAAATTAGAATTCTAATTGCTCGGCAATGCACATTTTGCAGACTGCATTTGGTGACTCGAGATTTGCATCCTTTACAGGACAATAAAACACGCCATCTTTTTCTTCAACCTTTAAGGATCCCGGAAATGGTGTTCCAACAGGGTGTATCGGTTCCTGCAAAATGAAAGTGGTGTAAATTGAGATTATTCCATAAATTAATGGAAATTTTGTTTTGGATGTCATTGATTCATTGACATGATATGATTTCAGTGTGGCCACCGCATCTATGAACTCCTCCTTGTCGATTTCATGATCATAGGTGTTATTGTCACTGTGGACATCCTTGATGCGGCCCAAAAAGTATTTGACATAAACGGCATGGCTTTTATGCTTATAGTTTTCCTGAACATACTTGCTTTCCTCAATCATCTCAGCATTGACGGCCATCAGGTCAAATACTGAAATGGTTCCGGAGTATTCCTTCAGGATTTCCAAAACGGAACCGCAATCAATGCTTTCCTCATTTGAAATCACCTGCGAAAAATCATCATACAATCCAATTGAACTCATGAACATGCCTCACTAATAATTTTAGTATTTCACTTTGATAATGTTAATCCTTGGAAAAAAATTAATATTAATTTTTTGTAAATTTTAGAGATTAGCAAAGCATATAAACACCAATTAGAATAGCCAATAATATAACATTTAAAACCGTGAATACGACCAGATACCTGATTTTGAATTCATTATATTCACGAACAAGAATCTTGAAAGATATAAGATTCGCCATTGATGCTATAAGCGTACCCAAACCACCAATATTGATTCCCACAATAATAGCCTCATAATTGGTGCTGAAACCGCTGAGCAACATTGCCGCAGGCACATTTGAAATTACCTGAGATGCGAGAATCCCCCACATGACCTCATTTCCAATGATCCATCTCTCAAATATCCGTGTGAAAAAATCAATGTTCTGCAGATTGCCTATTAAAATAAAAAGGGCGATGAATGTCAAAAGCAAATAATAATCGACACCAAGGAAAACTCTTCTAAGGAAATTTTCGCCATTAAACCTTACCTCACCCATGTGTGGCAATGTAATCTTATCCGGATGAACGAACAAAGACGATACGACTAAAAATATCGCTGATACAAGCACATATGGTAAAAGCAGGAGGAAAAATGATTCGAACGGGATTTTAGATACAGTGTACATGACAATATTGTGTGGCGCTCCTATAGGAAGAACCATACAGCCAATATTGGCGGCAATGGTCTGCAGGGAAACGGTGAATATTGCCAGGTCAATTCTATTGACCTTTTTCAGGGCCAAGAGGGCAAACGGCACGAATATGATTAAAGAAACATCGTTGGTTATGAATATGGATGTGAAAAAGCATGTGAAAACTAAAAAGAAAACAAGCTGGCGAGCATTTCCTATTCTGGTCAATAGCTTGCGAACCACCATCTCGAAAACTGATAGATTCTTAAGAATCTCCACAATGACCATGATTACAAAAAGCAATATGATTGTGTCCCAGTTAATGTAATCCAGATAGGTGATATTTGGAGTGACGAAAAAACAGGATATGATAGCTAGGATTAACGATATGGAAAATACGGTTTCATTTCTGAAAAAATCGATTAATCTAGCCACGGCATCCAACTTAATCGGCATCCTCATCCATTGTTTCTAAAAGAAAACTGACCGGTCTGAAGCCGTCATTGCATGAAATCATTGCTGATTTTTTATTCTTCATCCAGCCGTCATAAAAATCGCTTGCGCCATTGGCCAATGCCATGACAAATGGTGAAACGCTCTCCCAGGCACTGTCGCAGAAATTGTCCGGTTTTACCCAACCGTTTGCGATGAAAACGTCCCCCTCCTCAACGTCACATTCATGTTCAAGAGGATTCTCGTATTTCTCGATTAAATCATCATGCCTTACTTTTCTCATGACTGTAATTTTGACTTTTTTCATTTTAATATCTCCAAATCACTTTCTTCATAACGATTATGCCCTTTAAGGCTCTTTTTAAACTTCCAACATTTGATTGCATCATCCAATGACCTGCCATCATTGTTTTCGAAGAAATCCCTAATGTATTGGTTATACTGAAACTGCTTATCTATTCTTGTCTTTTCGCCTGAATTTTGAATCTCATGATATACTTCAATGGCATCACGGTAAGTCCTGTTGGGATTGGACTTCAGCCATTTTTGAAACTTGACCTTGAACTTAAAACCCTTGCCTATTTCCCTTTCAAAGAATTCCCTTTTATCCTCGCTGCATCCGAAATTTTCTCCCAATCTGGAATCCAAGGAAATCTCAGAGGATTCCTGGCTATGGGACTGTGCAGTTTTGGGTTTGATCAATTCATCGCCAGTGCTTAAGTAATGGATTATCCTTTCCTCCAACTCCCCCTTGCTTCCGCTGACTTTAAGACCTTCCTTTCGGCAGAAATCCTTCAATTCCTCCTTTAAAAAATAATATTCCCCGAATTCATCGGGATTCAAATCTTTAGTCAGCTCCATGAAAATCAAAAAAAATAAAAAAAGTGGGGAAATTTAATTTCTGGTTACGATACTTATGATGTCCCCGTCCTTAAGTTCATAATCACTGGCTACGCGCATGTTTGACCTTGCGTCAACTGCATGCATGAACTTGTCCCCTATGTCAGTGTGGACGATGTATGCCAATTCACGAGGGGTTGAACCCTGTTTAACTAAAAATCCGTCAGGCAGAACATTGCCCTTTTGGTCAGTGTACTTGTGCTCGTCCTGAACAGGGTATACGACAATCCTGTCAAGCAACTCGAAAATTCCGTAGTTCAATGCATCCTGAACACCAGTGCTTCCATAAACGTCCAAAATATTAGTCTGAATGTATTCAAGAGCTTTCAGCTGATTTGGATTTAAGTCATCGGCCTTCAATATTTCGAAGTGGTCATCTCCTGAAACATATGAAATCAATCCTGCCTCAGCGGCCCTTACAAGAGCTATTTCAGATTCCGCTGAAGTTGCAATGACATTTGGATATTTTTCCTTGATTCTTTCAATATTAGCTTTAGAAGTTGGCAAATCAGCCTTGTTTGCAATAATCATCATCGGTTTGGCAATTTTTAGGATGTTGCGGGTAAGTTCAATCAGGTCTTCCTCTTCCCACTTATTGAAATCAGGTTCGATTGTTCTTTTGGCTTCAATGATATCCTCAACGGCTATTCCTGTACCGGACAATTGGTCATAAAGCACCTTTGCAACATCTAAATGTTCGGCACCGATCTTTCTTACAAGCCTTACCCAGTTTCTTGATAAAATTCCATACATCCACATTACAATCTCATTTTCCAAAAATTCCACGTCCTCCAACGGGTCGTGGCTTCCAGGGTCAACAGGGTTTCCTTCAATGTCAGTTGAACCTGAGGCATCAATAACATGTATGAACACTTTAGCTTGCATTAATTCATCTAAAAACTTATTACCTAATCCTTTTCCTTCATGAGCTCCAGGAACCAGTCCTGCAACGTCAATTAATTCAATTGGAAGTAACCTTTTTCCATCAATACATATTGAATTGTGAGGATTGCATGTAACACCTAATTCCTTACATGGGCAATCCTTAATAACATGAGCAACCGCCTTGTTGGCATCGATTGTTGTGAATGGGTAATTTGCCATTTCAACGGTAGATGCTGTTGCTGAGTTGAAAAAGGATGATTTTCCTACATTTGGTTTTCCACAAACTGCAATTTGAAGCATAATAATCACTCTTAATATATGTTGTTAAAATTATAAATAGTTTCATAAATCATAGTTATAATTAGTATGAAAGAACATAACGATGAAGTCCCACAGGCAATGAGAATTCGCCAGGAAATTCAGGAATCAATGAATAATTCCTTGCCCGAAAAGAAGTTCCGCAAGGAAAAAATTGATGTGGTTGAAATTGATATCGAATTGGACAACCTCGGATGGGATTTCCACAATTACAGGATTTTGAACCTAACAGACATTCATTTGGGCCAATGGGTCACACCAGAATATTTGGATGAGCTGATTGACTATGTCAATACATTGAACTATGATGTGGCCACATTGACGGGGGATTACATTTCCTATATCATTGACGGTTATGAAGACTGCCTAAAGGACTCATTTAAAAAACTGAAATCAAATGACGGCAAATTCGGGGTTTTAGGCAATCACGACCACTGGATGGGTGCGGACACCATAAGGGAAATTTTCAGGGACTCCGACATCACCGATTTGAGCAATGACGTTTGCGTACTGAGCAAAGGCGAGAGCAAATTGAACCTCGCCGGAGTCGATAGCTGCACTGTCTGCGCTGACAATCTTGATGCTGTGTTGGCCAAGCTGGATGATGACAATCCAACAGTATTGCTCGTGCACGAGCCGGATTTCGCAGAGGAATCATCCAAAACCGGCAAGATTGATTTGGAAATCTCAGGGCATTCACATGGAGGGCAATTCGTTATCCCTAAACTAGAAACCACACCTCTTAGAGGCCCTAACTCCACCAAATACCCCATCGGCTATTATAAGATTGGCAGAATGAATCAGTATACCAGCAAAGGTCTCGGCACCAATTCCTTCAGAATACGCATTAACTGCAAACCCGAAATAACAATTATAACCTTGAAGAATGGAAATAAAAAAAGAATAAAGATAGAATGAGATATAAAAACGCAATTATCTCCTCGTTAAAAACAGTGATTACCACACTTTTACTTGTCCTATCAAACATGATGGCAATTATTATAGTTGACTATATAAGTGCTGACTTTACTGTAGGGCCTTTTTATAACGTGTTGTTAATTATTATAGCGTTTACCGTTACAAATGCCATATTATGGCCGATTTTCAGGCGTTTCCTGATGAAATATATTATTTTAACATTCGGAATCGGCGCCATTTTCTTAAACTCATTGATGTTCTACATAGCCACATATTTCATTCCGGGAGTTCATGTCGGTTTCTATGGGTTTTGGCAGGTCCCCATCGTCATAGCGATATTCACCACATTTGCGACCAACATTACAAACACAAGTTACTATGACAATTATATTAAAACCATTTTAAAATATGCTCTTGAAAGGAAAACACCTTACAAGAAAAAATATCCCGGAGTCATAATGCTTGAAATTGATGGTCTGTCAATAAACACCCTTAAAAAAGCAATTGACAAGGGATTTATGCCTAATCTTAAAAGTTGGATTGATGAGAAAACCCATACATTAAAGCAATGGGAAACAGACCTCTCCTCACAGACCGGATCAAGTCAGGCAGGAATATTGCATGGAAACAACAGGGACATTGTGGCCTACAGATGGATAGAAAAGGAAAACAACAATAAGCTGATGGTTTCAGGAAAATTAAGCCAGGCACCTGAAATTGAAGAGAGAATAAGTAACGGTGAAGGTTTGCTTGTCAATGGAATAAGCATTGCAAATATGTTTTCAGGAGACAGCCAGCTGTCCGCCCTCACCTCCTCAAGACTGCATTCAATCACCAGAATCTACAACAAGACACTGCATACGGTATTTCTGGAGTCCTATAACTTTCAAAGAATATTCGTACTGTTCCTATGGGACATATTGCTTGAACTGAAGTCACAAATAATGCATAGATTGAAAAACATACGGCCCAGACTCAGAAGAACTATCGTTTATGCCGCAATCCGTGCGGGGGCGAATGTCGTTTTAAGGGAGGCTACAACAGAGATTCTGGCAAGTGAAATCTTCAGGGGCGAAATAGACACAGCCTATGCCACATTCATGGGTTATGACGAAATAGCACACCACTCAGGGGTTGAGGATGACGACGTCTGGGGCGTTTTAAAACAGATTGACGCCCAGTTTTCAAGACTGGAATCAGCGATTGAATTGGCAGACAGGGACTATAAATTGCTCATATTGTCAGACCACGGGCAAAGTAACGGCGCCACATTCAAGCAGAGATACGGAATGACATTGGGAAATTACGTGAGAAGGCTGCTTCCCGATGATTTGAAAATTTATCAGAGCGCATATAACATTGACCACTTTAGGGACGCATTGCTTCCGGAAAGCAGACAATTGCAGACAATCAAGGACCATGTTGAAACAATCCGTGACGATCTGTTCGATGAGGAAGGGCGCATCCATAATTTAAGAAATGAGATTCAGGAAAGAAAGCCTGCCATAATCTTTGAAAACGAACAGTACCAGAAATTGCGGGAAAGATATTCCAACAGCCTCGAATACATTACCGGACACGAAAGCATCGAGCACAGCACCAAAAAGGCCCGTGATTCGGAATTGGTTGTTTTGGGTTCCGGAAATCTGGCCCTGATTTACCTGACACAATGGAAACAGCGCCTGACCTACGAGGAGATAGTCATGCTATTCCCTGACCTGATTCCAGGCCTCATAAACCACCCCGGAGTCGGCTTTATTTTGATTGACTCAATGATGAATGGAGGCATGGCAATCGGCAAAAAGGGCATTTACTACCTGGACACCGACAAGGTGGTCGGTGAAAATCCTCTTGAGGGATTTGGAGAGCATGCCGCACACCACCTCAGACGTGAAAACTCATTCAGGAACATGCCGGACATCATGGTGAACAGCTTTTATGACTCAGAAAAAGATGAGGTCTGTGCCTTCGAGGAGTTAATTGGTTCCCATGGCGGCCTTGGAGGTAACCAAAGCAAACCGTTTATCCTATACCCTAGCGAATGGGAGGATCCCGGAGATTTGATCGGTTCGGAATCAATCTACAGATTCCTAAAAAAAGAAATTGAAAATCTAGATTCTTGATAGCCAGTAATCAAGAATTTCCTCAACATCCTCATCAAAGCTAATTGTCTTATCCTTATTCTCTTCAATGGCCTGTGGATAATCCAGGTTAAGTCTTATCAATGTCGCATCATCATTATTGTAGGTCATCTGTTCGAAAGGAAACCTTATGATGGTGGGGGTGTTGAATCCGACGCCGATTTCAAGGAACACAAACTTCCCATCAATGTCATTCAGGAAATCATAATACTTATCGCTCATCTCATGCCATTTGGCATCCTCAACAAAGAAATTGTCCTTTCTCAGGTTAACGTCCATTTCCTCACCGCAAACAGGACAATATGGAACCAGTTCACTTGGTACCTTGCAGTCGGAGGTGTTTTCCAGAAGCTCACTGACCAATTCCTCATTTTCATACAGCTTATCGTGACAAGCCTTGCTGCACTGCAGGAGTCCGTAATCACCCTGGGTTGCAAAAATCCTTTCGTCCCCAAATCCATTTAGCCAAAACTGATGGTCCACATTGGTTGTTATGACAAAATACTCCTTGTCTGCAACCAGCCTTAACAGTTTTGTATACACATCGGTTTTTCCGACATCATATCTGTTTGCAAAAATATGCCTTGCCCAATAGGCCCACTGCTCCTCGGGTGTCTCAAACCTGTAGAATGATGAGGTATACATGTCCGTGAATCCATACTTTTCAATGAAATCCTTGAAATACCTCTCATGTCTATCTCCACCGTAATCGATTCCTGCAGCGGTTGACAGTCCAGCTCCCGCTCCAATGATTACATAATCAGCTTCATCAATGGCCTCTTTGGCCTTATCCAGTCTTTGCACAAAACGTTCCATCTACTCACCAAATAACAAATCTTTATAAATCCTGTAACTCTCATCACCGAATACATCGAAAATCACATGCTTAAGTGAAGTTTCGGTTGAATCCAAATACTCCTCAACTGTCTTTATTGCAATTTCGGCCGCCAGCTCCTGCGGGAAATTGAACACCCCTGTTGAAATGCCGCAGAAGGCAATTGACTCCAGGTTATGGGCATCAGCTATTTCCAGACATGACCTGTAGCAACTGGCCAAGTCCTCCTTATCCTTATCGGACGGCTTCATGCCCTGAGGTATTGCGGGGCCGACAGTGTGGATCACATGCCTGGAAGGCAGATTGTAGGCGGAGGTGATTTTGGCTTTTCCTACCTCCTCGTCCTCGCCCTGCATTTCCATTATGCGGTTGCACTCATCCCTTAACTGCACGCCTGCGGAGGAGTGAATTATGTTGTCAATGCAATTGTGTTGGGGGATAAAGCAGCCAAGCAATTTGGAATTTGCCGCATTGACTATCGCATCGGCTTTCAGGGTTACGATATCACCCTGCCAAAGCATTATCCTGCCTTTAACCTCCATTATGTCCTTCACTGAAGTCAGGTCTTTGCTTAAGGTTTCGGCGGTTAAAAATTCATCCTGAACCTTTAAAAATTCTTCAGATATTTCCAAAGGTGGCCTTACATTCATCAATGAACGAAGCAATGCCCTTTTAGAGAAATAATCCTCGGGAACATTGATTTCATCACCACGCTCACCAATCAAATATTTAATTAAAAAATCCAATTGTTCAGTGCTGTTAATTTCAATCTCTCCATGAATCGTTAATAATAATATAATCCCAATCCATTTAAATGATTTTTGTAACTTTTTAGTAACCATTTAAATAATTAATAAATCAATTTAAAATTATGGACACCGATAAAATAGTTTGTCCGGTCGACAGGACCCTGAACCTTTTCAACAAGAAATGGTGCATTCAGATTATTCGGGACATGTTTTTTGGAAAGAAACATTTCAGGGAATTCAAGGAGGATAAGCCTAAGTTGAGCAATAAGGTGCTGTCAAGCTGCCTTAAGGAACTGGAGGAAAACGGCCTAATCGAAAAGAAGGTTCTCGATGACAATCCCCTTTCCACCGAGTATTACTTGACCGAATACGGACAATCTATGAACAGGATTATCTATGAGCTGGCAATGTTTACCTTAAATGACGAAACCAAATATTCAAAAGAAACCCGTGCCGCCCTAAAGGATAATTTTAAGAAGACATTGGAAATTGATGATTGAAATGACTGGTAAAATTTATATTGTTGGAATTGGCCCTGGAGCAAGCGAGTATTTGACTAAAAAAGCTATTGACACTGTTAAAATGAGTGACTATACAGTCGGAAGCACACGTGCAATCGACCTCTTCGATGACGTTCAAAACAAGATTGCATTCAACGTCAAGGATCTGCTCGACAAACTGGAGGAGGGCGTCAAACTTGCGGTTGAGGGAAACACCGTTTCAATTTTATCTACCGGAGACCCTGGCTTTTCAGGTGTGCTGAACACTGTCCTGAGGCTTTCGGACGAAAACGATTTTCCGGAGGAAAACATTGAAGTCATTCCGGGAATCAGTTCACTGCAGCTTGCGGCGGCCGAGTGCCACATACAATGGGACAATGCCAACGTCATGACCTTCCATGGCCGTGAAAACATCGAGGACATTCTGCCGGTCATCAACAATGGAAAGACAACTATTGCACTTCCTTCAAGGAAAGTCAAGGACATGGCACAGTTCCTGCTTGACAACGGCGTTGAGGCCGACCGTGAGGTGACCGTCTGTGAAAGGCTAAGTTACCCAGACGAGAGAATTGTCTCAGCAACATTAAAGGATATTGCAGACAGTGAATTCACCTACATGTGCATTATTGTCATTAAACCTTAATATTTAGGTGTTAAATTCAATATAAATAACTTTTACTATTTATTTTTAAGATTAAAGTTTATATGTTCTAGATAAGATACTTTAATTGCCAATTTCATGAAAATTGGTGATTAAGGTAGATACTATGAACATTAAAATAAACACCATATGTTTCATTCTACTATTCTTTCTTTTAATTTCGGCTGCAAGTGCGGCGGATAGCGATAATGAAACATTAGAAAATGCAAATCAACCTGATCCTAATCAGGACATTGATAACTTGAACGATGAAAAGCTGCAGAGTTGTGAGATTGATGATGCAGTTTCGAAAAGCGTGGAAAGCGAAAGTGAACTTGGAGCCGCAAACTTGCGGTGCTCACTGGTTGAGGGAACCATTAAGGCAACTCAAAAAGTGGCCAAATTAAAGGTTAGCCTAAAGGCTCCGAATGTCAAAATGCACTATAAGGACGGAAGCAAATTCAAGGCCACATTAAAGGACCACAACGGCAAAGCGATGAAAAACGCCAAGGTGAAAATCACGATAAACGGCGAAACCTACAGCAAAAAGACAGACAATAAGGGAACCGCCTCAATTAGCCTGAATCTTAAAAGCGGAACATATAGTGTTGTGACAACCTATGAGGGTTCGGGAATCTATGCCAAAAAGAGCGTGACAAGCAAGGTGACCATCAAAAGCACCATTAAATGCAGTGACATGTCAAAATACTACAAGAACACCGCATCCTACTACTCAACATTTTATGACAAGAAGGGCCATCTCCTGAAAAACACCGGAGTTAAGTTCAAGCTGAAAAGCAAGACATACTCCGTTAAAACAAACAAGAAGGGAGTCGCCAAACTGGCCATTGACCTGAAGCCGGGAAAGTACTCAATAACATCAGCGAATCCAAAAACGTCCGAAAGCGTTACAAAAACGATTACAATCAAATCACTGATTGTGACAAGCGACCTTACCATGAATGATGGTGACGGAAGCAGATTCACTGTTAAAATCCTAAACAGCTACGGCAAGGCATCACCAAATAAAAAGGTGACCATCAAGGCCAATGGAAACACATACACTCCAAAAACCGACAAAAATGGATTGGCATCAGTGCCAATCGATTTTGAAGCGGGAAAATACGGCATCACAACCGAATATGACGGGTTAAGAAACACCAATCAGATAATTGTCAATAAAGTAATAAAGCACACACCATTCAGCCACATTACGCTAATTCCCAATTATGTCAACGTGACAACTCCCTATGTCTTTCACAATTCGGCATATGCCTTGAAAACAGGAATTGACGGAATAATCAGGATGTCAAAAAATGAGGCCTACACAATACAGGTGAGCGAAACAAAAGGATACCTGTTCACACAGGCGCAAATTCCCGGTGTTGACTCCATAATCATAGGCTACAGGACCCATTTAATTCCATTTGATGGAAGTGGAGTCAAAAGCGATTACAACAGAGCCAACCTTAAAGGTGACGGCATCCTGATTTCAAGTGGGGTCAACTACACTGAAATCGAATATCGAAGCACATCCAACGAAAACACGGAATTGTTCGGAGTTTACATGGACAGAGGATTGGAGAGCAGCGAAACCATTACCTACATTCAGAACAATAAGATAATGGCAAAAGTGAACTTTTACACTTATAATTATGATGAAATAGGTCTCCAATACAATTTAGCCAAATATTACGGCAAAAGCCTCTATGATTTTAATTATAAAAGTTATGCCGAGATAACCAACAACAATACAAACACCATAAAATTTGCAAAGACTGGAGACCCCGTCACATTCAGCTATTTCGGCAAGTCAATAGTTGGATACCTCTCCAGAGAAGACATTAAAACAAGATTGGTGATAAATGGCATTGAGGAACTGGAAAAGCCGGAGACATTAAGCTATGGGCTTAGCGATAAATATAAGGCAAATCTAGGATTTGAAGTGCTGCAGGCTTATGCAATCATCAATGAAAAGGTCACCAGGGACATTCTGGAAAGTTGGGTGAATAAGAATTCCGCCTATCTATCAAGGTTCGGCATAATGAACGTTTATGGGATGTTCCTGGCGGGGCTTGAAACAGCATGGCTGGCGGATGAAATAGCCAACCATTACACAAAAGAGTATAGCGTGACCTGGAAAAGGGCCAATACGGCCACAATACTTGGCGGAATAAACCTTGAGGACACATACCTGCACATCTTAAATGCAGATATGGGAATGAAAGTGACCGGCAATAAACAGAATGTGGAACTTTTTAAGATGATCAATTCAATGGGATTGGCGAACATTGAGGATTATGCGCTTGAACCGGTTGCCAAAAGGTATTGGAACGCCACTTCAAATTCCCTGGACAAAGTGCTGAACTCATTGGCAAGCAATAATTACAGCATTGCCCAACTGGGGGAAATGATATACCTGTTCGGCGGCAATGACTCTGCGATAGCCCTAAACACTACAAGCGGAGTCGGCAATGTTATCCTGGCTCATGACAATAACGTCTACAAGGGGTCAAGCATCCATACAAGTGAAGACTGCTGCGGCGTTGGAATAATTCCAAAGGACATCATCCAGGGAATAAGGGAGGCATTTAAGATAGCATCGCCATCAACATATCTGCTGTCAAATCATTTCAAGGACATACACCCATTGAGCATGCTTGTCTATTATGGGCTGAAGCCCCTACTGGGCAAGACATTGTCCGGAACCGCATCGACCTTTCTCGGACTGTTCAATATAATGGCCGCCACCCAGAGCGTGGGGGTGACTTACCGTGACAGAATGGTTAATGAAAAGGACTGGCACGGAGTGATGGACTCCTACACCTTCACAAGATCAGGATACCTGCAGGGAAAAAAGGTCTACAACATTCCAAATAAGAATGGAGGGTATGATTATATTGAAGTTAAAATCAATGATGACTTGAGCCTTGACAGGAACAATGCAAAGTATATTAGTCATGGACAAACAAAACAATTAACACGCGAGGAAACCTACCAATATTTCTGTGAAGACACATGGACGCCATTTTCAGTGCCTACAAAATATTGGGACAAAAGTTGGAAGGGAAGCTAATGAACTTAAATAGCCTGATTGAAAATTTCAAAAAGGAACCCCTCATAATAAAGATTCTGATGATTGCCTTTGTAATTTCCTTTATCTGCAATGTGCTTACTTTCAAGTTTTTTGACATTACAATAGTGATTCTGGGAATACTGGCAGTTGTGGAAATCTTTATGGAACTTGGAAAAAAAGAAGATTGAAGTTAAAATATTGATTATTTTAACTTTTTTTATTTTTTTATAATTGGATTGCCTCTTGAACAACCTCATCGTTGTCCTCACCATCATATAGGATGTGTGCAAGGTTCAATAGCTTTTCCTGACCTTTTACCTCATCCTTGAATAGCGGAACTTCAGCGATGTGCTGGTCCGGGAACTTCTGGTCGATCAAGGCCAATCTTTTTTGCTGCAATTTATGTCTTGAGTGGCAGAAATCACAGTCGCAGATATCAGGCATCACCTGGTTTACGATGACACTGTCAACGGTGATGTCATATTTGCTTAAAGCTTCCAATGCCCTTTCTGATTCATAGATTGACATTTCCTCAGGAATTACGACCATTTTAAATGTGGTTCTGTCAGGATCGGACAACACTGCTTTTGCCTGGTCGATTTGCTCTTTTGTCCTTTTCAAATCTTCAGAGGTCTGCGGGTCATCGATTTCGTCCATGAAAGGCATGATCTTTCTAAGCGCATTGGTTGCAGAGCCCAATTTTGCCTTGAGCATCATCATTTTTCCTACCCAGGAGTCCATTACTTCAGGGAAGGACAATAGCCTTAAGGTGTGTCCGGTAGGTGCTGTATCAAACACCACAACATCAAACTCGTCTGAATTCATAACACCCATGAACATTTCAAATGCCGCTGCCTCATCTGCACCCGGTGAGGATGAAGCCATGTCGAGTTGGTCTGATAAAAAGTCCATTCCGAATAATCCTCCAGCATCATCAGGATTTGCTGCCTTTTGGGCTTCCAGTTGTGCCTGCTTTTGTGCCATTGCAACATCAGGGTCGATTTCGACAGCGAAAAGGTTGGTTTTGATTTCACGAGGATAGCTTCCGATAGGCACTTCAAGTGAATCGGATAATGAGTGTGCAGGGTCGGTTGATACAATCAATGTCTTTTTGCCCTGTTCGGCCAGCCATAATGCGGTGGCAGAGGATACTGAAGTCTTTCCGACTCCTCCTTTTCCACCTATGAAAATGAATGTTGTCTTGTCCTTGTTGAACTTGAAATAATCTTTAAATGCCAAATAAATTACCTCCTTAAATAAACTTACTTTTACTTACTAAATGTTATTTTAATTTCTTATAGTATATAAATTTAGTCATTATATAACATTACAATTTAACATTGTAACCTATAACATGAATAAGTGACTAACTTTCAAATAACTACTAATTTTTCAGAAATTGAACCTCTCCGGCGTGTAGAAGCCGGAGAATTCTTGCACAATAAAGTTAAAATTATCATGTTGAAAGATACTCAAGTATGAAACTAGCTTAAAAATTTCATCAAAAAAATGTTTTAATATATAAAAATTGCTTTTAATTTATAATATTGTATTTAAAAGGTAAAATTGCCTCCAAATCAAAGAAAAATTATTTATATTGATTTTAATAGATTATTATCTAATTTTAGAAACATTTCATATTAGTATGATTTTTTATACTAATTCAATTGGTTTAATTAATTATACTAGTATAAATTTTTATACTAATTTATTTAGTCTAATTAATTATACTAGTATAATTTTTTATACTAATAAAAATAAATATAATATCAGGTGATTCTAATGAATTCAAAACCATTGTTCTTGCATGATGATTTAGACAAGTATTTCTACAACCGAAAAGAAGATATTAAAAAACTAAAATACCAAATAAACTCTTTAAACTATTCATTACCTCAGCAAATCCTATTAACTGGATATAGAGGCGTTGGAAAAACCTACCTTTTAAAAAAAATAATGCATGACATTGAACCAAATATAATCTGCACATATATTGATATATCAAAAATATACGCTTTAGAAAAAAGAAAACTAACAATAGAAACCGTATTAATTGAACTATTAAAAGAAATGAATCAATCAATACAACTAAACCAATATAAAAACAAATACAAAGCAAAAATCATAGAACTTATAGATAATTTAAAACTTAAAAAATATGACTTTCAGGATATTGCAGAAATATTGAAGATACCAATTCCAAAAGCAGAAACCGATTACAGAAAACTAAGTCAATTTGTGATGGAATTTCCACAAAAAATAGTTGATGACATAGATGAAATCAATGGATTTGTAATAATCATAGATGAGTTCCAGATGCTAAGAAAAATTAAAAAATTAGACAAATTTTTCTGGCTAATTCGAAGTTTCAACCAAACACAACACAATGTATCATATATATTCACCGGATCAATATCACAAAGTTCAGAAGTTATAAATGAACTAAATGGTGAAAGCGGACCATTTGGTGGAAGATTACAACAGATTACAATTGATCCATTCACCAAACAAGAAACTCAATCTTATTTCAAAGAAAAAATGAGTGAGATAAAATTCACAGATGACGGATTTGAAAGATTTTACAAATGTACGCGAGGAATACCATTATATATTAATAGTTTTTATAATGTAATGGACAGTA
This sequence comes from Methanobrevibacter thaueri, assembly GCF_003111625.1. Classification (NCBI taxonomy): domain Archaea; kingdom Methanobacteriati; phylum Methanobacteriota; class Methanobacteria; order Methanobacteriales; family Methanobacteriaceae; genus Methanobrevibacter; species Methanobrevibacter thaueri. The sequence continues at coordinate 69,579 of NZ_MZGS01000027.1, forward strand.
CTCAATTATACACCTCTGAAATAGTTAAAAAAACATTTTATACAAATATGGATCAAATTTTAATAATGCAAGTAAAGGTTTGGAGTAGCTTAAATGAAAATGAAAAAAATATAGTTCAAATTTTAGTCGATGAAAACTCATTAGCATGGGGAGAATTACTTGAAAAAACTAATTTGTCTAGATCAACATTCAACAAATACCTAACCAACCTAAAATATAAAGGAATAGTAACTTACATAGGGAAAAAATATGCAATAGAAGATGACCTGCTTAAAACTTGGTTACAGCATGAAAAAGAAGTAAATGGATTTTATCCGATTTAAATTTTAATTCAACTCCATCATTATTATTGGCAACAATAGTATTTTACGAATTGTCCAACGGAAAAACGGTTAGTATATGAAAATCAGACTATCTACTTTTAGTGCGAATATGGATTTCAATATTCTAACATTTTGTTACTAAATGTTATTTTAATTTCTTATAGTATATAAAGTTAGTTATTTTAGCACTATTGCAATCATCAATTTCAATATTAACACTTTATTTTAAATAATTACCATAATTTATTGTTGAAATTACGAATACTATTTCTTAAATCCTTAAACCATGAAAATTAAGTTTGTTAAGAATAATTCATAGATAAATGTTAAATTATCATATTAAAAAGTAGTAATATCATCATTAAACCTAATGAAATTAAAATAAATTTTTTCATACCTTCAATTCTTTTTAATTCAAATGGTAAAATCTTATTTGCAACATCTGGGGAAAGAACAAAGCATTCTAAAACTAATGCCAATACAACCGAAATTAAGTCAATATTCAAAAATGAACCTTTAACAAACATGTCTTTTAAAAAATTAGTTAAAGAGACACCCAAAGGCCCAGAACCTACAGTAATACCTAAAACCCAATGAAAAAGTGGATGATAACCATTACCATCATAAAATGAGTTGTTGTTTTCATTAGAGTATACATTTCTTCTTAAAAGCAGGAAAATTCCCGGAAAACATACTGCTAAAGAAAATGCAATGGCATTATATAATCCATATTTTAAAGCCGCGCAAAAAAAGCCCCAAGATACCAAAAATGATGATACAAATAAAAATAGGATTAATCCTTGATTAGTGCCTTGCAATAAATCAGGAGAAAATAATTCAAATTTTTCATCAAAAAAGTCACGTTTATATATTAAAATAGTAAACATGATACTAACAATAGTAAACCCTGACATGCAGAGCATAAAATCAGATTTGAACAATAAATTTAATATTATTGAAATAACTACACTCAAACAGATGCATTCTATAAAAATGCCCAATGAATAAAATTTAAGTTCATCCTCATTCAAATACATCCATTTAGTCTTCATAATTTCATTTAAACTTTTGTCCATATTTTTATCCACCAAATTAACTAACAATTACAATATAATCAGATGCAGTTAGTTTATCTTAGTATGTGATGTTTTTAGTTGAAAAACTCGGGTTCTTAAAAAAAAATTCAAATTAATGTCCTATTGTAGAGAAAAATCTCTACAATATCCCGTATTAGACATTAATAATACATTTTTTGCGTCTTAATAGAGGTTTACTTAAAAGTAAATCTCTTGTATAATACTATTATTAAATAAAATATATAAACTTAACTAATTTTAAAAAATAGACAATTAAATAGTGGCTATCTCAAGGAAAAGGCCTCACGAAAACATTAGTTTTCAAAGCCCCTCATTGACTTGGTTATATTTAATTGCCATTTAGAAGGTGAAAATTTGAGTCGTTATCTCCTATATTTTATCAGAATCATTAGTGCCATAATATTCGGCCAATATGATCCAATGAGGAATATAATCAACCCCACTTTTTTCACCTCCATTCAGACGCATGAAAAGAACACCAGAATAGCCATACGGTGAAACTACTCTGATTAATAAATAAACAGTGAATATAATAAATATTCTCATGTTTATTCACCTCCTTTCAAAAATGTGTTATAGTTTGAGGCCTTTCAAGAGAACATATATGTGTTATAAATTATTTAAGGCTTGTTGAAGCCAATTGGTAAAATTGTAGTGAGAAAAACATCACATATAAAATTTAAGATGCAAAAAGAATTGATAAAAATATAAAATTAAATTAAAATAGGATTAGGAAATGGAGAATATAATAATCTTTATTACAGATAATTAAAATATATTATCCTGTAAGTTGTCCACGGAAAAATGGTAAGTAATCGAAATTCCAATTACTAACTTTTAGTTACTATTTGTAACTTTAATTTCTTATAGTATATAAATTTACTTATTCAAGCATTATTGCAATCTTCAAATTTAGAGAAGAATATCTCATTTCAGATGAATCATTAAATATTTCGTTAATTTCATTAATGATGATTTTTAAGGCTTTGAAATTTAATTATATTTGTTAATCATTCTTTTTAACGAGTTTGATAATTTTTATTTTTTGGCCAAAATCTGTTTTAAAAAAGTGGTTAGTATATGATTTTCGAATTTGACATTTTGCAGGCTTATGAATTTTCAAATACTTATTTTGAGTAACCTTATGAAATTTAAATATGTACTTTCTGGTAAGTAGATATTTTAATTCTCCATATGTGGTCAAATGTTAAATAGGATTAATGCAAAAATTACTATTATAATAAAATAAATTTAATAAAATTTTAAAAGTATTGTATTAATCTTTTTAAAAGCATTATTAAATATTACTTTACTTTCTAAAAAAATATTGATTTTGCAAATAATGCATTTTCAAAAAAAAACTATAGGGGAGTCAAAATGGAGATTAATAAGATTATAATATTAATTTCAATAGTTATGTTAATATTATTCAGTATCGGCTTGGTTTCAGCTTCCGATAGTGGAGATGAGCTAGCATTATCAAATGATACTGACGTTATTAATTACCATATTGAGGATCTTGATGAAAATGAAGTCATTTCATCACCAGATGTCGGAAATGATGAATTAAATTCCGCTAGCAATCCAGATAGTTTTATCGTCAACAAAAGAAATTTTAAAATGTATTTTGATGGCACCAATACCCTGAAAAAAGAATATGGTGGATCCATAATAGTTTTTGATGGAAAATTTGAGGACATGGGAACAGTTACCATCAATTCGGCCAATACAAAAATTACCGGCAGACATGCACTGTTCAACAATACTGTTTTTAACCTGAAAGCTGATGGGATAATGCTGACCAATATCCATTTCGTTTTAAATAAGGAATTTTCAACAAATGACAATGCTGGAATATTAATCAAATCTGATAATATAACTGTTTATAACTGTATTGTTGATTATAATGTTCCCTGCGAAAAGACAGGCTTTGCAATTTTTTCAAATGGTGAAGACTGGGGAAATGAAGGAGTCAATTTAATAAACAATACAATTAATTATGTGGGAAGGTCTTATGGAAGTGGTTTTAATTATGGGATACTGTTAACTGAAACATTCAATGCCACCATATCCGGAAATATCATTAACTGCTCTCTTCCTCTTCGTGCGGTTGACTGGAACTCTGAAATATATGGTGGAAGTAGCATGGATTTTGCAGCAGCAATAGTTGCAGATACCTGCAGATATTTAAAGTTATCAGATAATAAAATTTATGCGAATGTTAATGGAGTGAGAGAGGGAGAACCAACATTGGATACCTTACTGATTTACAATTGCAATGATGCCATAATCGAAAATAACCTCATTAGACAGACAGATTACGTCACAAAAAAAGGTGATGTGAATTATCTCTACGGCCTGGACATGTATCTGTCCAGCAATGTCATTGTCTATGGCAACGACATCAATATATTCACCAATGGTGGAAAGGAAGCCCATGGAACTGCATATCCAATTCAGATTACAGGACCCGCCCGCAATGTTTCCATAGCATTCAACAATATTAAAAGCTATTCAAACGGACCCAACATTGGAATCTATTCACAGAATTTTTATGGCGAAACACAACTGAGTATAATAAGCAACATCATCAATATCACAGGCTTTGCAAGTGACCATTCATGGGCATTGGTTGCAGGAATCGAAGTGCAGGACTCCCATGACCTTATTTTAAACAATACTATCGATGTCAGAAGCGTCAATGAGTTTAAGACAGGTTATAATCTTTACGGCATTAGTTATTCACAGCAAACCCGTGGCGCACATTCATTTAACATACAGTACAATAAAGTCAAAACCACTGGAGATTGGGCCATTGCATTGATGGGAGGTGCAACTTCGCCTGTTATAAACTCAATCATAGCAAACAATATTTTAAATGCGAGGAAATATGGTGGAAATAGGGCAGCATTGATAAGTGGAGGTTTTGGTTCAGTTAAAAATAATACTGATGGTTCAAAGCATGTCAAAAAAACCATGAGTGAAAACGATTATCCTGATTATTTAAAAATTTATCTAAAAAGATCTTCACATGATAACAATGGCATCGATTTTTCATGGATTTCCAATACGGATGGAAACAGTCTTAAAAACCCAAAAACACCCCATCCAAGTCAAAGCAGTGACATTCATCAAGGAAAATCTAATTTTCATATTGGAGTGAATAAGATTTATACAAAATCTGATGTAAACAATGGAAACGTTAATTCGACTCATTATATTCCTGGCGAATCAGGCATAAGCCTTGCAGGTGCATCATCAAGTTCAGGCCATGCAATATCCTCACAGCCTAAGTCATATGAGGTTACAAAAACAATTAAAAATCCTGATGAAACCAGTTACATTCAAGTAATATTTTCAACAATTTTCTCATGTTTATTGTTGATTGGCTATAAAAAAAGAGAAGATATTGAAGATTATTGAAGTTATTTTATTTTTTTAGTTTAATTATTAAAGTACAATTGATTTTTAATAAATTATATATATGTCATAAATATAATATATATTAGGATGAATTGATAAATTTTTAATTATATTTAGATTAGTTATGGTTCATCCATCATACGAAATTATTCATTTAATTTTGTATTTAAAAATCATTGAACTTTTTAGAATATTTGTTAATACTTGAATTTGTTCAATATTTTATAAAAATATTTAAATAATAAAAATTATGGGGGACAATATGATTATGATAAAAAAATCATGGATAATTATGGCATTGCTAATAATGCTTGTTTTCTGTGTTGGTTCAGTCAGTGCAACAGATGATGTTAATGATACTGTGGGCATTGATGAAAACACAGAAAGTGTAGATACTTCTATTGATGCGGTTGATAATAGTGATTTGCAATCTTATCAAGATGAAGATAATTTAAGTACTCGAGCAACTGCAGTTAATGCTAATGATTGGTCAACATTAGAAAGAATATGTGAAAGAGGAAATGGGCCTTTTGAAATTAATTTAACTGGTTCTATATATAATGCAGATTCAGACATTAATTTTTTAAGTGATGTAACTATCATTGGTAATGAAAATGCATATATTACTGGAGGTAATTCAAATTTAATCCCATTTATTAATGATGATTCAAGTTTTTCTATCATATTTTTAAATGTTCATTTTAAAGATATGTCTGTGAATAATCTTATGAAATTAAAAGGTTATAATAAATTTGAAAACTGTACTTTTACAAATATTGTTGCCAGTTCCAACACAAATAATGTATTATGGAATAATGGCGATTTAATGGAAATTACTGGATGTAATTTTACTAATTGTACAACTGGTAGAGGTGTTGTTTCTAATTATGACTCTGCAGGTTCAAATACTGCACAAATGGTTGTAAATAATTCTAATTTTAATGGAAATTATGCTCGTTCTTATGCAGGTGCAATCAATAATCGTGGAATTCTAAATGTAAATAATTCTAATTTTGTAAATAATGCTGCAAATTCATGGGCTGGAGCAATTAATGGTGTAGCTAATACTGAAACATATATTACAAATTCTAAATTTAAAAATAATGTTGCTGGATGGAATGGTGGAGCATTATATACTTATTGTATACTTGAAGTTCATAATTCTATTTTTGAAGGTAATAATTGTACAACTAATAATGGTGGTGGGGCAATAGGTGCTTACAACTTTGTTTCCACATATAACATAACTATTGATAGTTGTAATTTCACTAATAATATAAATCTCTGTAAAGCATATGATAATTTATCAACCACTTCTCTTGGTCGTGGAGGAGCAATTTCAGTATTAAATGGAGGATATTTAGACGTTCATAATTCAAGATTCGTAAATAATTATGCTAGAATTGGTCAAGCTATTGCAGCAGCAACTTATAATTATGCAAATGCAACTGGTGGAGTTCCACATATTTCAATTTATAATAATCAGTTCATAAACCACACTGGAAACAATGATACTGTTTATATCACTGGAAATGATATTATATTCACTAATAATACTTTTGTGAACAGTGTTCAAACTATTTCTTATTCTAGTTTAACTAATCAGGTTCAGAATGTTTTTAGTCAAGGAGAAGATGTTTTGGGTGCAGTTCCTGAAGAAACTTTATCCGGCAATATGGAAGTTGTTTATATAGATTCAGTTAATGGAGATTGGTTAAATGATGGTAAAACACCAGAAACTGCTTTTGATCAATTAAGTGATGGTTTTACTATGGTTAAAGATGGAGGAACTATTTATATTGCAGATGGTACATATAATACTGGAAAAGTTTATCCAATTAGTTCAGTAAATGCAAATTGTGTTGCTTTAGGAAATAATGCATTCATATATTTAATTAGTACTCCAATTAAAAATGATGCATCTAATAAAACAATCACATTCATTAATTTAAATTTTGCATATGATACAGAAAGAAATATTGCAATTGATTTTGGAAAAAATTGTAATTTTATCAATTGTACTTTCATTGGCAATTTCACAATTGGAAAATCTTTAGCTGACGAACCTGACCAAGCAGGACAAAATAGTAATGGTTTTGTATTTACCCGTTATACTACATTCGAAAATTGTGTTTTCAAAGATGCAACTGGAAGCAGTTTCATAACCATGTATAAATGTGCTAACGTTACATTTAATAATTGTAATTTCACCAATATTAATGTAGATTCCTTAATTTACCGCCCTTCTTTTGACAATCTATATTATGATGAAGCTAATTGGGAATGGAAAGTCATTGAAAACCAATCTGGTACATGTTACTTTGAAGAAGATGGATTAGTTTTAAATAACTGTTCCTTTTTAGGATGTACTTACAATGGTATTGTAGATTCAGCTGCTGATTTTTATGAAGTTGTTGAAATTACTGGTTGTAACTATGATAATGCTGTAACTCCTGGTGTAACTACTATCGATAATCACAATTACATTAATTCTACCGATATTTTACCATCAAGTTTAACAGTTTCTGTTGGAGATATTATTTATGGCAATAATTTCACAATCAATGTTAAATTGGATGTTCCTGTAACTGATATTGTTTATGTAACAATCAATAAAAAAGAATATTCTGTTAATGTTGTTAATGGTAGCGGTTCTTTAAATGTTTCCGATAAATTGGATGCCAATAATTATAATGTTAGTGCAGTATTTGAAGGAACCTCATTATATGAGGAATCCAATGCTACTTCCAACTTCACAGTTTCACCAGTGAACACTGGTTTAACTGCTTCCGATGTAGCTATGGTTTATAATTCCAATGCTAAAACAATGACTGTTCAGGCAACCAATATTGCAGATGGATCCATTATTTCAGTTAAAGTTAATGGTAAAACTTTAACCGGCACTGTAAAAAATGGAAAAGCAATAATTACAATACCTGCTAATTTAGCTGCTAAAACATACCCTGCAACAATCACTTTTGATGGTGATGCTAATTATAATTCAGCAACAGCATCTGCTAAGGTTGTTGTTTCTAAGGCAACTCCTAAATTGACCGCTAAAAAAGCAACATTCAAAGCTAAAAAGAAAACCAAAAAATACTCAATAATTCTAAAAGACAATAAAAACAAAGCATTAAGCAAAGTAAAAGTGACCTTAAAAGTTAAAGGAAAAACCTACAAGGCAACCACAAACACAAAAGGAAAAGCAATATTTAAAATCAGTAAATTAACTAAAAAGGGAACTCATAAAGCTAAAGTTAAATTTGCTGGTAATGCTAACTTTAAAGCAGTTTCAAAAACCGTTAAAATTAAGGTTAAAAAATAGAGGAAGTTAAAACAATAACTTCCAATTTTTTTATTTTTTTAGGAAGTGTTATATTTGAAAAGGATATTGATATTATTTTTAATATTTGTTTGTTGTTTGACAACGGTTAATGCTTCTGAAAATATTACAAATGATGACTTGAATCTTGCTGATTCACAGGACCATATTAGCATTGAAAATGAGAAAAACTCTTCAAACGATTTTTTGTCTGTAGGTGAAAGTGCAGATAATCCTGTAAATAATACTGACGAGTTATGGTTGAGTTTTTTTAGAATTCCACAATCTTCTACTGCCAATATTTATTTGGCGGATAATGAGTACTCCTATAACAATAAAATTTTCGATTCTCCGAAAAACGTGACATTTATTGGGCAGGGCCCAAATACGATTTTAAAAGGAATTTCTACACAGGCCGGTGCAGGTGTAGCGCCTAGTGAAAAAAATTACGCTATCCCCTATACTTTTGTTAATCTAACATTCGTTGGAGGAAGTAACGATTTGTCACGAAGTTGCAAATTCATCAATTGTACAATTATTGACTCGTTAACCTTTTCTAAAGATTTCCATGACCATCCGGATAAGCTAAACATCAGACATACCACTCAGGATTATTATGCATTAAGGACTTACTTCTATGAATTCGACAATTGCATTTTTAAAGATTATAAAGGAAATGACTCATATCTGACTTTATATCAGTATGGATGCGCAAGTTTTAATAATTGTAATTTTACAAACATTACAGCAGATTCCATAATATGTTATGCTAATGATGTTTCTTTTGAAAGGATCAAGAGTTATCTGTTAAAATTAGGTTGGTCTGAATCTGAAATTGAAAGAATATCCTATGATGGAATTAATTTCAATGATTGCATATTTAAAGACACAACATACACTGCAGTCACCGATTCATATACTGCAGTTAAAAGAAGCATTGTAAACTGTAGCAATATCAAATCTGAGTATTATGGTGTTTTCACTACAGATAGTTTGCATCAGTATTACAGTCTCCCAATACCTATTAACACTACTTTAACAATCAGAACAGCAGATATTGTATATGGCGAGCCTTTTATCATCAGTGCAGTTTTCAACAATCCTATATGTGATGATGTCATTGTTGTCATTAACAAGAACAAATACACTATAAATGTCATTGGCGGTGAAGGATTGCTTAAGGTTTCAGATGAACTTGACGCAGGTTTTTGGAATATTCAGGCAGATTCTATATATAATAATTTTAACTATACATCAAATTTCACAGTCAAAAAAATAAATACAAAACTTTCAGTACCTACTGTCAGTTCAGTATATAATGATGCTAAATATTTGACTGTCACATTAAAAGATTATAGGAATAATGCATTGAATAATGCTTTAGTGAGTGTTAAAATAGATTCAAACATCCATAACATTAAAACTGTTAATGGTCAAGCTAGAATATTGATAAATGATCTAATTCCAAAAAATTACAAGGTTGTTGTCACATACAATGGAGATGCTAATCATTTTGAATCATCTTCAAATTCCAATATTGTCATTTCAAAGGCAACTCCTAAATTGACCGCTAAAAAAGCAACATTCAAAACTAAAAAGAAAACCAAAAAATACTCAATAATTCTAAAAGACAATAAAAACAAAGCATTAAGCAAAGTAAAAGTGACCTTAAAAGTTAAAGGAAAAACCTACAAGGCAACCACAAACACCAAAGGAAAAGCAACATTTAAAATTACCAAACTAAATAAAAAAGGCACTTTCACCGCAAAGATCAGTTTTAAGGGAAATGCATATTACAAGTCTTGCGGCAAAACCATTAAAATCAAAATCAAATAGGGTAAATACATTTACCTTATATTTTTACATTTTTTTTCTCAGAAAATTTTTTTTATTAAAACCTATTAAATATTTTCTTTTTGAATGTTTTCAATTGTTTCCATTTTTATAAAGATTTGAAAATGATAATCAAATATCGGATTATTCTGTGCTTTAAAGTTTGCATTAGTTTTTTATGGTTACTATATGATTTTAAGTGACCTTAGTTTTTTTAGGTTAGTATATGAAATTCCATTTGTTTCATCATGCACGAACATGAAAAAGATTTATAATTGATGAGAAAAATAGTTTATTTTGCGAATTGTCCGGCGGAAAAATGGTTAGTGTATGAAAATCAGACAGACTACTTTTAGTTACTAATTGTAACTTTAATTTCTTATAGTATATAAAGTTAGTTATTATAAGTCTTTTGTTACTTTAATTTGAGCAAATTACTTTCCACAAAATAGTGAATGACCATATGAAATTAATGGATTTGTAATATCATGGATGAATTTCAAATGCTAAGAAAATTAAAAATCAGACAAATTATTATCGTTGGACTTTCAGCACGTTTTACAAAATGAATCCTAAAAATTCATGAATGCAAATAAATATTTATTACAAAAAATAAGAACTATATAATAAGTAAACTTAAAAAATTTTATCTATATTAGGATATCATGTATGAAAAAATTAAAAATAATGCAGCAGATAATAAGAAGATTTTAATACTGTTTATAATACTGTTTATCTTCAACATAGCATTTTATTTCAATTTGTTTGCCTATATGGTCATCATCAAAGAGTTTGACATTGCAATTTTGCATGATTTAATTACCATCATTTCGGCAATCATAATCTTGGGTTTCATTTCAACAAGACTTCCGAAACTCAAAGAAATAACGGATGGGTCAGTTTATGAAATTGCATACCTGATAATCATGGGTTTATTAAGCATCACAATTTCATATTTCAATAAATCGACAAATGGAGAATCACTGTGGGCGCCGTTTTTAGAGATGTTTAGAATGCTTTCAGTGGTCTTGATTTTAACCTACCTCGCCACCAAATCTAAAAGTTTCAGGTCCATAGTCAAAGGAGAATTTACTCGCAAAACAATATTGTGGCAGATTCTCATATGTTCCGTTCTTGGAATCCTTGCATCATATTTCACAATGAACGTTAATGGAGCTCCCGCCAATGCCCGAGGACTGGTCGTGATGATAGCCTCATTGCTTGGAGGACCATATCTGGGAATACCCGTTGCAATAATATCCGGAGTGTGGAGATATTTCCTGGGCGGCCCCACCGCTCTTGCATGCGGCGTTTCAACAGTGCTTGCGGGAGTCATCGGAAGTCTGGTTTTCATATGGAACAGAGGCAAATTTTTAAGAGCATATAAAGTTGCAATTTTAATGTTTCTGTTCAGCGGATTTGACATGTTCATAGTAACCGTCTTAACCCCAAAACCCGATGGGATCCTTGTTGCCAATGCTGTTTATGCACCTATGACATTTGCAGCCGTTCTTGGAATGTTGCTGTTCACCATGTTTTTAGGTGAGAAAAAAGAAGAGGCAGAAATAAATGATGAGTTGAAGCAAACAATCGATGACAATACAATGAAAATTTCAGACAACACAGACATAATCGACTTGAATACCGACAGGATAATTGAAATATCCCAGGAACTAAAAGAATATAAGGAAAAGGTCGACAGACTAGAACAGGAAATGAAGGAAATGCGAAACGAATGATTAACCTCTCAAACCCGGAATATTCCTTTACATTTTTTCATTTTCACTCTCGTTTTCAGCATATTTTCCAATGGGATACTCCAATCACTATCATTTAGTTGCTTTTTTTGTGAAATTCATCCCGACCTTAAAGAGGTCTGGCATAAGATTAAATTAAATGTAAAGAATATATTATAATATAAAAAGTAATAGGTCTAAAAAATGAATACATTGATAAAAGTTAATAGTGTTTCAAAAGAATATAAAATGGGAACTCAAACAGTTAAGGCAGCAAACAAGCTTGATTTTACAATCAATCAGGGAGAGCTTGTAGTGATTCTCGGACCGTCAGGAAGTGGTAAATCAACACTGCTTAACCTTTTAGGAGGTCTTGACAAGCCTACAAGCGGCGAAATAATAATTGATAATGAAAACATCACCGCCTTTTCAGATAAGGAACTTACACGCTACCGTGCCAAGGAAATAGGTTTCATCTTCCAATTCTATAACCTGATTCCAAACCTGACCGCATGCGAAAACATTGAGGTTCTCAATGACATCGTCGATGAAAACATAGATGGACAGGAGATTTTAAGTCAGGTGGGACTGTCACAGCATGTCAACAAGTTTCCGTCAGAACTGTCAGGAGGGGAACAGCAAAGAGTATCCATTGCACGGGCAATAGCTAAAAAACCAAAAATGCTCTTGTGTGACGAGCCTACAGGGGCACTGGATTCACATACAGGTAAAATCATTATTGAACTTCTGATAAGCCTATGTGAAAGTGAAAATACAACAGTCATTATAGTAACACACAATAACGAATTTGCAAAAGTTGCAAACAAGGTCATTCACATCAAGAACGGTGAAGTTGAATACATTGAGACAAATGAAAATCCTCAATCTGTAGATGCTATAAACTGGTGATTTGATGCTATTCAAAAAGATGTTACGCGACATGAAGGAACACAAAATGCAATTCGTTGCCATTTTCCTAATGTCATTCATTACATTGCTGGCCTTTGCGGGAATAGGATCAGAGGTTCAGGGCCTTCAGGACAACCTCAACAACTATTATAACGAAACAAACATGGCGGATGCATATGTGCTTGGATCCGATTTCAATAAAAGTGTCGTTAATGATTTCAAGAATCTGAGTTCGACAACAGGCATTGAAACCCAATTCGTTGTAAAGTCGATTGCCGATTTGGAAGATGAACCGACCGTAACGCTGCATTTTTTAGAAAAGAACAACATCTCCAGATACTATCCTGTTGAAGGAGAAAAAATCAATTTCAGCGATGCGGACGGCATTTGGCTGGATGCGAGATTTGCCGAAGCGAAGAACTTGACCGTTGGGGACAATATCTCCGTAAAATTTAATGGAATCACATTAAACAAGACAATCCGTGGACTTGGATATTCTCCGGATTACGTCTATGAGCAACCGGAAAACGGTCTTGTTTCAGATTTCAAATATCAGGGATTCGGATATCTGTCAGATAAGGCATACCCTGGCGAGAATATGCCACACAACAAGCTGCTAATGACCTCCAATGCCAATACTTCGGATTATTACCATCAAACACGTGCAATGCTCGAGAACAAGGGATATGACGACATAATAAACGGCACATCATTCATGCCTAGGGAAGACAGCAGCAGCGACAACCAAATACAGGACGAAATCAAGCAGCATATCGTTTTGGCAGTGATGTTTCCAATCATTTTCGTTGTTGTCGCACTCCTGATTCTGCTGACTACAATGACACGTATCGTTAACCAGCAAAGAACACAGATTGGAACTTTAAAGGCAATAGGATTTGAGGACAGACCATTGATATTGCATTATTTATCCTACGGTTTCTATTTGACACTGATCGGTAGCGTTCTGGGAATAATAATCGGTCACAAAACGATACCATACATTTTTGTCGACACCATGAAGTCATATTACACATTGCCTTGCTGGGATCCTGGATTCAATATCAGTTTCATCATTGTAGCCCTTTTAATCGTTTTGGGTTCTGTGCTATGCTCATACTTTGCGGTTGCAAGCATTATCCGAGAGCCCCCTTCTGTAACTTTGAAGGCAAAGCCCCCTAAAGTGAGCAAAATAGGATTTGTTGAAAATACATGGATATGGGACAAAATGGGATTCAATCTTAGGTGGAACACCCGGGACGTCAACAGGCATAAGTTAAGAACTCTCATTGCACTTGTCGGAGTCATTGGCTGTACCGTGCTTCTCATCTCAGCATTCGGTATGCATGACGGGGTCAATGACCTGAAAACCTGGAAATATGATGACATCAACCACTATGAGACACAGCTTGTCCTCCAGGACAACGTTTCACAGTCACAGATAGATTCAATAATTGATGAGGTTAACGGCACTCCAGTAATGACAAAAAACATCCAAATCAAAGCAAATGGCATTAAAAAGATGCAAGTGCTGACGGTTCACGACAAAAGTCCATTAATCACGCCAACCGATAAAAATAGGCATGAGATAACATTGCCAAAAGACGGAATATCCATTTCAGAAAAGACCGCTGAAATATATGGCCTGAAGGTTGGCGATAAAATAGAATGGCACTTCTATGGTAATGAGACTTGGATAAACTCCACAGTTGATGCAATTTATGGTGATCCTTCAGTTCAGGGAATTACAATCACCAAAGATTGTGCTGAAAAGAACAACATTTCATTCAAGCCGACAGAAATCGTTACGGAAAAAAATGTAACAGATGGATTGGATGGTGTCGGAAGCTACAACTCCCATAAGGACTTGACAAACAGTTGGGACAAGCTCTCACAAACAGCAAATCTGCTCATCATAATATTGGTAATATTTGCAGTCATATTGGCGCTTGTCGTTCTGTACAGCTTGGGCCTTTTAGGATTTACCGAAGTTGAGCGGGATATGGCAACATTGAAGGTTTTAGGATTCCAATTAAGTGACTTGAGAAAACTCTTCATAACCCAATATCTGGGAATATCAATAGTCGGATTTATAATTGGAATTCCAACAGGATATTATGTGCTGGAGGCCATCAGAAGCAATACTGACAAGCTTTATTATCCGACAGACTATTCGCTGACTACAATAGCAATAAGTTTCGTGATAACAATAATCGTTTCTGCAATCGTTAACCTGTTGCTTGCAAACCAGCTCAAAAACATTGATATGATTGAAGCCCTTAAAAAAGAAAGGGAATAACCATTATTAATTTTTTAAAAAATAGTAAAGATGGAATTAAAAGGGAGATGAAAAATCCTCCCCTTCTTTTTTTAATAGCTCTCTGTCTAATTAGATAACCATATAATAGACCGCAACTATACTTGGAATCGCAACGATGAGAGTATTTCGAACCATCCTGAGACGGTGCCTTCTCCACTCTTTTTCAGACAGTTCCTTGACTTTTGGAATTTTCAAAACAGTCAATATTATGCTGGCTGCAAGGAAAATGAAATACGCATTGATTATAAACAGATATCCTGCTCCAAGTAGCATATCAACTCTTCCGTTTGCAATAGCATATCCGCAGGTACATAACGGCGGCATAAGAGCTGTTGCAATTGCAACACCCGGAATAACAGTGTTTGTCTTGTCCAGTCTTGTTTGTCCTATGATTCCAGCAAGTCCTCCGAAGAATGCGATGAGCACGTCATAGAATGTTGGTCCGGTTCTTGCAATCAGTTCCACTGTTGGCTCCTTTACAGGAGATAAAAAGAAATAGATTGATGCTGCGGCAACACTGATTGCAATCTGCAATCCAAAGCCGACCATATGGTTGGTGAATAGAGGATAATCTGCGCTTACATTTCCATATGCTGAAGCGAGTATGCTTCCCATAATAGGTGAAATCAGCATTGCACCTATGATTACCGCAGTTGAACTCATGTTGAGTCCGACAGAAGCAATTACCATTGCACAGACAAGCACACACATGTTTGTTCCTGTTACCTGTCCTCCATCAAGGAGACGTTCACGAATCTCCTCATGTGATGCCGAATCCGCTGATAATGAAAATGCCTTTCTAACCTTTTCCTTTATTGTTTCGTTTTTTTCTTTAAAGCTCATAATGTAGTTTACCTCTCAAATATTCAGTTCAATAATGTCAAATTTTGTTGTCTATATTATACTTATATGTTCAATTAATATTAAACTAATTGTCCCATCCGACGATATGCCAGATTCCATCGACTCTTGTGAAATTCGCCACGGTATTGGAAATCCATCTCAGTTCCCTGCCGTTGACCTTGGCCGTTAATCTGACTTTAGATATCATTGAAGCAGAGGAATCATCATCAAACAATATTGTAGGATCCATAATATCGGATTTTGAAAAATCCAAAGTCCCCTCCTTTACATCAGAGATGAATTCTGCCTTGGTTTGGGACCTGTTTGGAGATTGGGTGAGTATAAAATCATCCAAAAGAATCTCGTTTAATTTATCAACATTTGCCTCGATTAACGCTTGCTGAAACTCAACAAACTTGTCAACAATTTCCTGGTCGGCTCCAGAAAATGACTTCTCACAAAGTAATTCTACATCTACCATGATATAATATATAAATTAATAAATACATATTATTTTATGTATGAATGATTTGAAGTTGGTGAAACTATCTTTGAAATTCCAGAAATGAACTGCGAAAAGACAAGGGATGCTATCGTTGAATTCATCAAATCAAAAGTGTCCGACTCCAAAACCGACGGAATCGTTGTCGGTTTAAGCGGAGGAATAGATTCCACTTTAGTGGCCCATCTAGCTTGTGAAGCGGTTGGAAAAGACAAGGTCTTTGGAATTGTCATGCCCTCTGCAACAACACCGGCTGAAGACAGTGCTCATGGAATCGAAGTTGCACAGAGATTAGGTATGGAATACAAGGAGATTGCAATTGACGGTATCTTGAATGAATACCTGTCCATGACCCAACTTAAAGAAAACAATCTGGCAATAGGCAACCTTAAGGCCAGAATCAGAATGTCAATCATTTATTATTATGCAAATGCTAAAAATTACCTTGTCAGCGGAACAGGTAACAGAAGCGAAATCCTAATTGGCTATTTCACAAAGCATGGAGACGGTGCATGTGATATGGAGCCGATTGGAGACTTATACAAAACTGAAGTATTTAAATTGAGCGAATACATGAATGTCCAAAAGGAAATCATCGACAAGCCTCCAAGAGCAGGCCTCTGGACCAACCAGACCGATGAGGATGAAATTGGAATGGGCTATGATTTGCTCGACAAGATACTGTATCTTTACAGTGAAAAAGATATGGGCGAAACCGAAATAGCTGAAAAACTAGACATTTCAGTTGATGATGTTAATATGATTATTAATAAGATTATTAGGAGCGAACACAAGAGTAAAGTTCCGGAATACCCACAAAAAATATGATGGTGATTTAGTGAGCGAAAATATCGAAAAGAAATGGCAGAAAAAATGGGCTGACGCAAAGCTTTTTGAATCAGACCCAGATGAGAGAGAAAAACTATTCATAACAGTAGCTTTCCCATACCCAAGTGGAGCAATGCATATCGGACACGGACGTACATACACCGTGCCAGACGTTTATGCTAGATTCAAAAGAATGGAAGGGTACAATGTTTTATTCCCAATGGCATGGCACGTAACCGGTGCTCCTGTTATCGGAATTGCGGACAGGATCCAAAGGAAAGACCCATGGACACTTGATTTGTATCACAGGGTTCACGGAGTTCCAAAGGAAACCTTGCCTAAACTTGAAGACCCAGAATACATCGTGAAATACTTCTCCACAGAATACCATGAAGTAATGGATGAAATGGGTTATTCAATCGATTGGAGAAGGGAATTCAGAACAATCGACCCGACATACAGAAAATTCATCGAATGGCAAATCACAACCTTGCATGAAAAGGGTTTGGTTCAAAAAGGTGAACATCCTGTCAAATACTGTCCTAACTGTGACAACCCTGTTGGAGACCACGACCTGCTTGAAGGTGAAGGAGTTGGAGTCAACGAATTGACCCTTTTAAAATTCCCAATTGAGGATAAAATTCTCGTTACCGCAACCTTAAGACCTGAAACAATCGTTGGAGCAACCAACATTTGGTTAAACCCTGATGTGGAGTATGTGCTTGTTAACGCTGACGGTGAAAAATGGGTAATTACAAAAGAAGCTCACTACAACTTGTCAAATCAAATCAAGGATTTGGACATTATCGAAGAAATTGATCCTAATGATATAATTGGTAAAATGGCTAAAAATCCATTTACCGGAGACGAATTACCAGTTTTCCCTGCTAGCTTTGTAAGTGCATCTTACGGAAGCGGAGTCGTATTTTCAGAACCTGCCGACGCTCCGGCAGACTACATTGCACTTCAAGACCTGAAGAAAAACGATGAGTTAATCGCCAAATACAATCTTGAAGGCATCATAGAAAATGTGGAACCTATTCCAGTATGTACACTTAAGGGATACGGTGAAATTCCTGCAGCAGACATCATCGAAAGATTGGGCATCACCGACCAAAACGATGAAAAATTAAGCGAAGCTACCAATGAGCTATACAAACAGCAACACAGTAAAGGTACAATCATTGAATCAATACCTGATTTCGGTGGTATGAAAGTCAGATTCGCTCGTGAAGAGTTAAAAGAGAAATTAATCAATGAAAACATGGCCACAATCATGTACGACTTTGCTGAAAGGCCAGTAGTGTGCAGATGTGGTAACAACTGTGTCGTTAAAATAATGGATGACCAATGGTTCATGAAATACAGTGATGAGGAATGGACCGAAAAAACCTTGGAAGTTCTTGAAGGCGAAACAATCATTCCAAAAGAGCTTAAAAACAACTTTGATTATTACATTAACTGGCTAGACGATTGGGCATGTTCCAGAAAGGTCGGTCTTGGAACAAGACTCCCTTGGGACAACCAATGGCTTATCGAACCATTGACAGACTCCACAATCTACATGTCCTACTATTCAATAGCCAAATACTTACGTGACATGAACCCTGATGACTTGACAATACCGTTCTTCGATAAGGTATTGTTAAATAAGGATTCAGGGGAAATCACAGTTCCTGAAGAAAAAGTTAAAGAAATTCAGGATGAATTCAACTACTGGTACCCATTGGATTGGAGATTATCTGCAAAAGACCTTGTAGGTAACCACTTAAGTTTCCTAATGTTTGCCCACAGCGCAATCTATCCAAAAGAAAAATGGCCAAAAGGAACCGTAGTGTTTGGAATGGGTCTTTTAGAAGGAAACAAAATGTCCTCATCAAAAGGTAATGTAATTCTCCTAAGAGATGCAATCAGAGACTACACCGCAGATGTTGTAAGGCTCTTCCTGATGGCATCAGCAGAACCATGGCAAGACTTCGACTGGAGAGAAAAGGAAGTGCTTGGAACCAAAAGAAGACTTGAATGGTTCAGGGAATTTGCAGCCAGAATCGAAGAAATAAAAGGATCCAAACTTGATTTAAGCAATATCGAGGAAGTTGAATTAACCCGTACAATCGACTTATGGATGATGAGCCAGCTCAACGAGCACATCAAAAAATCAACCGAAGCATTAGAGGTCTTCCAAACAAGACAAGCTTTACAGGAATCCTTGTTCCTGCTCAAGAAGGATGTTGACCACTACCTATACAGGGTCAAACACTTGCTTGACTCACAGGACCCTGCAATCATTTACGTCCTGTCCACAGTATTGGAAGCATGGATCAGGCTTTTAGCACCATTCACTCCTCACACTTCTGAAGAGTTATGGAGCACTTATGGTGGAGAAGGATTTGTAAGTGAAGCAGCTTGGCCTGAAGCGGATGAGACTTCAATAAGTCCTGAAATTGAAAAATCAGAGGAATTGGTTGAAAACATCATCAAGGACATTGCCCACATCAAGCAGATGGTTGGAGACGAAGTGGAAAAAATCCACATCTACCTTGCCCCTGACTGGAAATGGGACCTGTACAAGATAGCTGATGAAGTTGGAAAACCTGACATTGGTCAAATCATGGGAAGGGCTATCGGCGCTAACATTTACGATGACAAAAAGGAAATAGCTATGGTGGCTAAAAAAATCGGTAAGGAAATAACCAAAACCCGCTACATCGGAAAAATTGACGAAGAGCAAATCTTAACCGATGCACTTGACTACATTAAAGAGGAATGTGGAAATGAGGTTATCATTCACACCGATGACTCATACGACCCACAAAATAAGGCTAAAAACGCTATGCCTTACAAACCAGCTATATTTATGGAATAATTAACTTTATTCCACTTCTATTTTTTTTACATTACCCGGCTTGTTGTCGACATACACTTTATATACTGAGCCTATCCCAATGTATTCGATGACAAATATAAAAAAGCTTAAAACCGCATCAATAATGCTGTCAATGATGGTGAATGGAATATGATAAGCCACTAACCATGACAAAACGAGAATAGAAATTATAATTTTTGTATAACCCATTGCATAGCTTCTCCAACCGATTATGTCAATTGCACGTTTGATGCGGACAAAATTGAATGAATTGAAAAACCTTCCGCCATCGGCAAGCCTGGCAAGGGACAATTCCATGAAGAATGTGGTAATATAGAGAATTATGAGTCCGGAAACGATAAATATTGTGAAACTGACCGGATCATGAACCCTGATCAAATGTAAAGTTTGATAATAGTTAAAAACCAGACTTTCAAGTTCAAATTCTGGAAAGTTTAGGAAAGTTGAACAATACCACATAAGAAGACCCTGAATTGCAGTGTAAACGGTAAAAACGAAAAATCCTTTTAAACCTAAAGTAATGAGTTTTTTAGGCATTATTTTAGGTAATCTGCTACCTCCATATATTACGTCCCTAGTAACCTGCAATCCATAACCCATCATTATTATGGAAAATATAGTCGGACCTATTAGAATTGAATCGAAAAAATCGATAATATAATGACATGAAAATAAAAATACCATTATAAAAATTAAAAATAATTTGTTTTCTGTACAATAATCATATGTATTTTTGATAATTTTATGTGGCATCCGACTCTCCGATTATATTTTTTTATGATTTTAATTAATGAAACTTTCTATATCATAATTTTCTTGCAAACATCAGATATCCGCTATGGCCAACCATTCTTGTCTTGGGCCTTACGCCTTGGGTCCTGACCTCCAGGCCACGTTCCAATGTCTCAAATATCTCAATGTCATAAAATCCAAGCTTTTTGGCAACGCGGTAGGATGTTTCTGCCTGGTCTATGTATGGTGCATAGACGCAAAGCCATCCGCCAACGTTCAAGGACTCCATGACCTCCTCAAATATCTCAAACGGCTTAGGCAAATCCAGAAAGACCAAATCGAGATTATCCTCATCTATTCCATCCTTGATGTTCTTGTTTTTGACATGGATGTTTGTGATTCCGAACCTGTCAATGTTCCTTTGGGCCACTTCCGCAAAGTCCTCACGAATCTCATAGGTGTACACGTCCCCTTCGGGACCGACAACATTTCCGAAGTTAAGCGCAATGGCGCCTGCTCCTGTTCCGGCATCGACCACACGGCAGCCCGCACCCAGACCTGAATGGGCCAAAACCTGTCCGATGTCCTTTTGAATCAGTATTGAACATCTCCTATCCATTATGTCGATGAAATCATTGATGTTCGGTTTCATGATTTTGAATGTGTGGTCAAGGTGACTCTTGACCTTGTCACCGACCTCGGCATTGTCCAAAACATCGGCCTTGACGATTCCCAAATCGCTTTGAAAATCCTCACCTGGCTTTAAGACATACTTCTTGCCACGCTCATCTAAAATCATCTTCATTGTTGTAGCTCCGCTAACCTTTTAACCCTTTTCAATGAATCCGGGTGAGTGGACAGCAATTCCATGATTCCGCTTTTTGAGGAGATTTTGACATCTGCACTGACAAGTCTTCTTAGCTCCTCATCTGATATTCTTCCGTCACCGTCGAAATCTATCTGCCTGAAATCGGTGATGTCATGCTTTGCGTTGTTAATGTCATTGACGAAGAATGCACGGTTGGAATTCAAATCGTTGATTGTTTCCTCATTGCATCTTGCGGCGCCATAGGATAATTTATATAATGCTGATACCAAAGCGGCAGGGCGGTTTCCAAATTCGACGCTTGCCTCATCTGCATAGTATTCGCGAGTTCTTGAAATGAACAGCACAAGCAATTGGCCAATCAGGTAGAACACATAACCCAAGATGCCGATGATGATTCCTCCACCGTTCCTGCTGTCTCCGGAAAACATGAATGACAGTGCGATGTAATAGCAAATCATAGGAATTACACTTACGGCAGCAGTCACAAGCATGTCATTATGCTTGATGTGTCCCATCTCATGTCCGATTACTGCCCTTAGCTCATCCCTGTCAAGCAAGCCTAAAATCGGACGGGTGATTGCGATATGTCCGCTTCTGCTGGATCTTCCATATGCAAAAGCGTTTGGAATGTTGATTTCGGAAAGGCCTATCTCAGGCTTTGGAACGCCTGCCTCATCTGCCAGTTCCTGAACCATCTGATGGATGTGAGGGGCTTCAGCCTCTGACAACGGCCTAACATTCATTGAACGTTTGACCAGACTTGGTCCGAACCAATACTGTAAAAATGTAATTACTAAACTCATTACCATGTATAACTGCCAATGGCTTATTCCCAGATACCATCCTACAATCATGATAAGGAAATAGACAAGGGAAAACATTATAATGGAAGTTAACATCATCCTTAATTTAAGTTTCCATGTACCTCTCATTTTTAACACCTATGAAAATATTACTTTTTAAATGCTCACTTTAATTATATATTAGTTTGATTTCATATATTAAAAAAGTTATATCAAAAAATAGTTTAACAACCTAAAACATAAATGTTACTATAAAAAAATGGTGATTAAATGAGCGGACCATGGGTAGAAAAATACAGACCACAGAAACTAGAAGACATCGTAGGACAAAAGCAAATCGTATCAAGATTAGAAAAATATGTAGGCGAAGAAAGCATGCCGAATCTAATGTTTACAGGCCCTGCAGGTGTCGGTAAAACAACCACAGCCTTAGCACTGGTAAAATCCATCTTAGGAGAATACTGGAGACAAAACTTTTTGGAATTGAATGCATCCGATGCAAGAGGAATCGATACTGTAAGAGACCGCATTAAAAGCTTCTGCAGATTGAAACCTGTCGGCGCCCCATTCAGGATAATATTTCTGGACGAAGTCGACAACATGACCAAGGATGCACAGCACGCACTCAGACGTGAAATGGAAATGTACACTAAAACCGCCTCATTTATTCTTTCATGTAACTATTCATCAAAAATCATTGACCCAATCCAATCAAGATGTGCAATATTCAGATTCGCTCCAATAAAGGCGGAGGAAATAAAGGAACGCTTACAATTCATCTGTGAAAACGAAGGATTTGAAGCGGACGACAAAGGCCTTGAAACAATCGTGTACTTCGCTGAAGGGGACATGAGAAAGGCGGTCAACGTATTGCAGGCCGCAGCTTCAGAAGGTGAGGCAATCACCGAGGATGCAGTTTACGAGGTAGTGTCCAAGGCAAAACCGCAGGACATCGGAAACATGATCAACAAGGCATTGATTGGTGACTTTATGGGCGCACGTAACATCTTAAGGGACACCATGGTGCTTCAGGGAACCAGCGGCGAAGATATGGTTACCCAAATTTATCAGGACGTTTCTAAAAGGGTTCTTGACGGCAAAATGGATGCGAACATTTACATGGATTTAATTGAAGCAATAGCTGAATGCGATTTCAGAATAAGAGAAGGAGCAAACCCAAGAATACAGCTTGAAGCTCTCCTAACCCAATTCTTATAAGGTATAAAATGTTATGGACGGACAAATACCGACCGCAGGAACTATCCCAAGTGGTTGGTAACAAAAAAGAGATTAAGATAATCACAGATTGGGTAGACCAATGGAAACAGGGCAATCCCCAAATCCCATTGCTTTTGGTAGGTCCACCGGGAATTGGAAAGACCACACTGGCACTGATCATAGCCAAGGAATTCTCAGAATCCATTGAGCTGAACGCCAGTGACAAGCGTTCACAGGACGTAATCAAGAGCACAATCGGCGAATCCTCATCCTCAAGGTCACTGTTCGGCGACGAATACAAACTGATTATTCTGGATGAGGTTGACGGAATCCATGGAACCAATGACCGTGGAGGGGTGAAAGCAATCGGTGAGATAATAAAGAACTCACAGCACCCGATGATTCTAATAGCCAACGATTTCTATTCAAAAAGGCTGCAGTCAATAAAACCTAAATGTACTGTAATCAAAATGAAAAAGTCAAGATGGAACTCCATCTCAGCGCTTTTAAGGAAAATTGCCCAAGCCGAAGGGGTTGAAGTGGAACCTGCCGCATTGAAGGAAATTGCCGTGAAATCCCAAGGGGACGTCAGATCAGCCATCAACACACTGCAGGCACTTGCCGACAAGGACCATGTGCTGGACGTGGATGACGTTGAGGGCATGGTTACCAAGGACACCCGTTCAGACATCTTCAATGCAATCACAGGAGTCTTGAAAAGCAAAACCCCAGCACACGTAAAGGAGGCTATGTGGATTGAAGAGGATCCTACCCTTGTAATGGAATACATCGCCGAGAACATACCAAGGGAATACAAGAAAAAGGACGAAATCCAAAAGGCTTACGATTACATCTCAAAAGCGGACATATTCTTTGGAAGGACCAACAGAAGCAGAAATTACGGTTACTGGAAATACGCAAGCGATTTCATGGGAATTGGAGTAAGCATCTCCAAGCATGAGACCTACAAGAAATTCACAAAAATCCAGACCCCAACAATATTCACCACAATGGGCCGCAACCGTGGAAAAAGAAACCTCAGGGACGGAATAGCCGAGAAGATGTCAGAGAAAATGCACATATCCCACAGCATAGCAATCTCAATGTTCCCTTACCTTGAGATAATGTTTAAGAATGATGAGTTGGCATGGGAGATAAGTTACTTCCTAGACCTTGATGAAACGGAAATAAAACGCTTCAGGAAAAAGAAGATTCCTAAAAAAGTAGTCGACAAAATGGAAAAGCAAAGAGCTCAAATGAGAGTCGAAGAACGTGACAGACGCGCTGAAGAGCTTAAGAATCAAATGATGAATGTCATTCCGGAAGTTGATGAACCTTCAACTGGCGACGAATTGCCATTTGAAATTCCAGGAATCGGTGAAGTTAAAGAGGAAAGCGTTGAAGAGGAACCGGTTGAAGAAGAAGTAATTGAAGAAGAAAAAACTGAAAAGAAAGAGAAAAAGAAAACAGACAAGCAAGTTTCACTTTTCAGCTTCTAACTTTTTTTCAATGTATTCGGATGCCTTCACTACATTTTCCTTATATTGCGGTGCGACATCCTCCAGGAATTCGCTAAAGGAATTGGCCAATTCGTTTTTGTTTTCACAATCCAATCCTTTTTGACCATCCATTTCCAAAAATGAGTTTATCCATTCCAGTGAAACATTTGCCAACGGATAAATCTCATTGTCATCACGCCTAAAGTTCAGGCCATCACCCTCAAATATTGACTCAAAAATATTGTTGACCTCATCGTCAAGGATGATTGGGTTAACCTTCAGGTCGTACTCGCCATCATGAACCAATTCCACACCATATTTTCTGGTGTAGGGCTCCATCAATATTTCAATCATGAAATTGTCCTCAGGCATCAGTATTCTTGAATTAGGCTTTATCTCAAGTGCCATATGCTTTGATGACTTTGCGCATATCTTCTGAAACAGCTTGTTTCTTACAACCTTTATTTCAGGAAATTGCTTGTTAAAGGTAGCTTCACGTTTTCTTGAGAACTTTGAGAATCTCAAATTGTTAATATAGATTTTTTCAGGAGTGTATGAAATGAATCTGCTATCCACACCTATTAGTTTCAGATACTTCAGCACATCCCTTTTGGATGTTGTGAACTCCTTTTCAGTTTCCGCCAGTCCAGAAATGTTAAACATTAAATCCATATTATCATTCTAAATTGAGTGTTTTTCTTAAGGCTTCTTCCATTACGTCTATTGGGGCTTTTTTGCCTGTCCATATCTCAAAGCTTTCCGCCCCCTGATAGAGCAACATCTTAATGCCGTATATAGGTTTTGCGCCGGCCTCAATGGCTTCTTTCAGAAGAACTGTCTCGTTCGGATTGTATACCGCATCGAAAACCACAAGATCCTCATGCATATCCTCGGCAAGGGCAATCGGCTCGTCATTAATGTGAGGATGCATTCCCACAGGAGTGGTGTCTATCAGGATATCCGCATCAATCAGACAATCGTTAATGGTGGAAATTGAACCTGACTTGACACTGTCAATCAGACCAGAATTCAAAACGTCCTCCGCCAGATTTTGGGCCTTCCGAACGTTTCTATTTAATATTGTCAAGGATCCGGCACCATATTTTGCAATATAAAATGATATTGCTCTTGAGGCTCCGCCAGCACCCGCTATGACAACATTCTTATCTTTTACTGAAGTCACTTCCTCAATCGCCTTGATAGCTCCAATGCCGTCGGTATTGTACCCTTTCATCTCCTTGAAATCGATTGTGTTGACAGCCCCTATCAGACCAGCGACCTCATCAATCTCGTCCAGATAATCCATCACCTGAATCTTATGTGGGATTGTGACATTGAATCCCTTGATGTCCAGTGATTTGGCACCGTCAATGGCTGATTTCAAATCTGAAGGGTCGACGTCGAAGGCGACATAAGCGTAATCCATTCCCAAAGCCTCAAATGCCGCATTGTGCATTGGCGGTGAGAAACTGTGTTCGACAGGATGGCCTATCAGACCTACAATATTTGTACTACCTTTAATATTCATATATTATTTAATTGATTACCAAACATTATATAAATTTGTATACACAAATTTTAATTATAATATATCACAAGATAAGGAGAACAAAAATGGAATTTACAAGACCAAGAGGTACAAGAGATTTTTTATTTGAAGAGATGAGACAAAGAAAACAAGCGGAAGGTACCTTGAGAAAAGTATTTGAAAGTTACGGTTATCAAGAAATCAAAACACCCTTATTTGAGGAATTAAGTTTATTTACAACAAAATCCGGAGAAGAAATTGTAGACCAACTGTATAATTTCAAAGACAAATCCGACAGGGAATTGACTCTAAGGCCTGAAATAACAGCTCCTGTTGCAAGATTATATTTGAATGAGCTTGAAAAAACAGCAGTCAAGCCAATAAAGCTATATTATTACGGAAGCTGTTTCAGATATGAAAGGCCGCAAAAGGGAAGGTTCAGACAGTTTTGGCAATTCGGATGTGAACTTATCGGTGCCAAAACCCCTCAAGGTGAAGCTGAAGTTATAGCATTGTGTTCAGACGCAATACAATCCTTAGGAATCACCACCGCCGATGTTAACATCAACCACTTGGGAATCATCAGGGGACTCTTCAGGCACTTCGACATCTCCACCGAAACCCAAAGGGAAATCATGGTGGTCATCGACAAGGGCGACAAGGACCTTCTAATCGAATCCCTAAGCGGAGACGAGCCTGTCATCGACAATGACGAATTGAATCAGATTTTATTGAAGCTCATCGACCTTGTTGGAGACAAATCCATAATAAGTGAAGTTGAAGAATTGATTGCTCCTTATGATGAACCGAAAGAGGCTCTGGAAGAATTGAAAGAGCTCATTAGTCTTTTGGAAGCCTTCCAGGTTGAAAACTACACACTAAACCTCGGGGTTGCAAGAGGCCTTGACTATTATACCGGAATTGTGTTTGAGATTTATGTTCCTGAACTTGGCGCCCAAAAGCAAATCTGTGGCGGAGGATCATACAGTCTTGTAAAAGTGTTCGGAGGACAGGAAGTTGAATCAACCGGTTTTGCCCTTGGATTTGACAGGCTGATGAACGCAATCGAGGAGCTGACCGAAACCGAGGAATTGCCTTCACACCTTGACGTTTATGTGGCTCCAATCTCAAAGGACGTCAGAACAGACGCATTTGAAATCACACAGACATTAAGACAGAATGGAATAAAGACAGATGTTGACCTGAACGCTAAGAAGTTCAAGAAGCTTATGAACTATGCGAACAATATAAAAGTCCCTAAAATAATCATTGTAGGCGCAAAGGACCTTGAGGAAGGAAAAGTGACCGTGAAGGACATGGTCAGCGGAGACCAGGAACTGGTTGACATCGAGAATATCGTTACCTACCTAAAAGAGGAATAAAGATGAATATTAATTTTAGACATGAAATCAATGGAATTCCAGTGATTACCGCCATTGCACAGGATAAGGAGACAAATGAAATATTGATGCTTGCCAACATGAATAAGGAAGCATTAATAAAGACAATAGAAACCGGCAAAGCGCATTATTGGAGCACTTCCAGAAACAAGCTATGGCTAAAGGGAGAATCCTCAGGCCACTTCCAGAAGGTTCATGAAATCCTTGTTGATTGTGACATGGACGCCATTATCCTAAAGATCACACAAACCGGAGCTGCATGCCACGAAGGATACCAATCATGCTTCTTCAGGAAACTGAAAACAGAAAACAAGATTAATATTGATGATTTAAGCGATGATGACTTGGAAATCATCTTAGAGAGAATTGTTAACCCAGATGACGTGTATTAAAATGAAATGTATTATACCAGACACAAGCGCTGTTATCATAGGTGCAGTGAGCAAAATCATAGAGGAAAGCGACTTGGATTACCCTGAAATCGTTGTGCCTGAAGCAGTCGTTTGTGAACTTGAACACCAGGCCAATGCCAACCGTTCAGAAGGCCATAAGGGTCTTAAGGAACTTCAAAAGTTACAGGAAATGCAGGATGAGGGCGAATTGGCAATTAGCTTTAAAGGAAATCGCCCAACAAATTATGACATCAAGTATGCCAAAAGCGGAGAGATAGACAGCATTATCCGTGACGTGGCAAGAAGCGAAATGGGAACCCTGCTGACAAATGACAAGGTTCAGGCAGAAACCGCAAAGGCGCAGGGAATACCGGTTTACTATTACAAACAGGAATTTGAACTGAAACCGTTGTCAATCGAGAAATACTTCGATGATAACACCATGTCCATCCATCTGAAGGAAAATGTCGTTCCGATGGCCAAGAAAGGAATTCCTGGACATATCCAATTTGATGTGCTGAACGAAAAGACTCAAAGTTACGGGGAGCTCAAGGAGATAGTTGACGAAATACTTGACAAGGCAAAAAGCGACCCTAAGACATATCTGGAATCCGACAAGGAAGGTTCCTATGTTGTTCAGTCAAGGGAATACCGTATTTCAATAGCTTACCCACCGTTTTCCGAAGCCTTGGAAATCACCGCAGTGAGGCCTGTGGCAAACATTGATTTGGACGAATACCACTTATCCAAGAAATTGCTTGAGCGAATCAGGACAAACGCTGAGGGAATACTGATTTCAGGATCTCCCGGAGCGGGAAAATCCACATTCGTGCAGGCAATCGGTAAATATTACTCAACCAAACTAAACAAGGTCGTCAAGACAATGGAGTCCCCAAGGGACCTTCAGCTGCCTGACGAGATTACACAATACGCCCCATTGGAAGGCAGCATGGAAAATACCGCTGACGTGCTTTTGCTTGTAAGGCCGGATTACACAATCTATGACGAATTGCGAAAAAACACCGACTTCAACATATTTGCAGACATGAGGCTCGCAGGTGTCGGAATGATTGGTGTTGTGCATGCGACACGCCCAATTGATGCTATCCAGCGTATCGCCTCAAGGGTGGAGCTTGGAGTGATTCCATCAATCGTCGATACAAGCATCTACATTGAAAACGGTAAGGTCACAAGCGTCTATGAAACCAAGATGACCGTGAAGGTTCCGACCGGAATGAAGGAGGCTGACCTTGCAAGGCCTGTCATTGAGGTTCTTGACTTTGAAACCGGGGAACTCAAAAACGAAATCTACACCTACGGTGAGCAGACCATTGTTATGGACATCAATCTGGTAAACGGAAGCTCATCCGAAGGCAGGCACAAGTCTTCCGTGGAAATAATCGCCGAAAAGGAAATTTTAAGGAAAATCAAAAAGATTCTGCCTAAAAAGGCGAAAGTCGATGTGGAGGTAATCTCCCCTGAAAGGGCAAATATATACATTCCTGAAGAGTTCGTTCCAAAAATAATCGGCAAGAACGGCAAGAGAATTGCTGAAATTGAGGAAAGCATTGGAATAAGCCTGGGGGTTGAGGTAATCGAGGATAAACCTATAAGCAAGACCCCATTTGAAGTGGACATACTTCACACCCGCAAGCAGCTGATCCTTCAGCTTGGACGTGACAACGGAAGGAAGAACTTTGATGTTTTAATCAATGGCGATTACCTGTTAACCGCAACCACCTCCAAAAAGGGAGAAATCAAGATTAAAAGAGGAATAGAGTTATCCGATTTCATCATTGAAGCACTTGAGATGGGATTGGAGATTACTGCTGTTCAAAAGATGTGATAACATGAAAATCGGAGCTTCAACATTAGCCGGAATTGATGACAGTTTGGAAAATGCACTTGAGTTCATTGAAGGTCTTGGCATTGATTACGCCGAAATAGTTCATCAATTTCCCACAGAACATATCAATCCGGAAACTTTAGAAAGTTACAGCCTAAAATACACAATCCATGCACCATTCATGGACGTAAATATCGCAAGCCCTCAAGATCAAAGCCGTCTGAATTCAATCGAGCAGGTGAAATCATCTATTGACCTCGCAAACAAAATAGATGCCGAGGCTGTAGTGATTCATCCGGGACTGATTTCATTTTTGGCAAACAAGTATTTCAGGAAAGAGGTTTTTGAAATTGCCAATGCATCCATGATTGAACTTGGAGCTTACGGTGATGATTTGGGTGTCTTGACCACATTTGAGAACATGCCCGCATTTGAAAGCATGATTTATGAAAACATGGATGAGCTGAATGAATTCCTCACCGACAACAACCTATACATGACATTGGATGTCGGCCATGCCAACCATGTGGGATATTCCGCAGACGACATGATTTTTGATTGCATTAAACACGTACATATGCATGATAATTTTGGTGATGATGACGCACACCTACCATTAGGTGAAGGCTCTATTGATTTAAAACGTGTAGTCAACAATCTAGAAAGCAAAAAATATGATGGCATCTACATACTCGAAGTAAATGATTACGATTCCATCAAAAAAAGTAATGAGTACATGAAGGAAAACTTCTAGAGAAGTTTCTTTTCCTTAATCTCTTTTTTAAAATAAAGGTATTTTGAATCTAAGACGTTCCTGATATCCTTAGCTGTTTTTTTACCTATTCCCTCAACTTCCTGCAAGTCATTTTCACTGGCATTGAGAATATTGCTTACGGTACCGAAATGCAAGAGCAGATTCTTTGCATTAACAGGACCTATATTAGGCAGGGACTCGACAATGAACAGTTGCTGCTCCATTAGACTGACAGGTTTCTTATCTGTTCTGATTTGAATAGGAGTCCTTTCACCGTTTTGCTCACGAACGGCAATTCTCTTAATCATTGCGGCGGTGTCCTGTGAATTCCTGGTTGGAATGATGCTTATGCCAAAGTCTATTGCAATGGAAGCCATTGATCCCCTGATTGCATTCGGATTAATCATCCCGGTGTATAAATCATCCCCCTCAAGAATCATTATAGGATGCTTGAACTCCTCGGACAATTCCTTGGCCTGCTTGAACAGTCTCTTGTCAACGATTGAGTCCACGAAGTCCTTGGCTGTTTTCCTCTCAATAGCCACCTCGTCACTTACCTGATAATCGGCAACGGCCATTGAGCGAACCTGTACATCGATCTCCATTTCTGTCAAATGCCTGATTACCTTGGAGTTTCCCTCACGTGAATCCGCATAGACTACCGGAAAGTCATTTTCCTTTTTAGGCCTGTCAACAACCTTGACCCTCTTTTCATTTTCCATCCTTTCAATGGCTGAGGCATTCAACTCCTCCAAAACGACAGGGTCAATCAATTGGTTTTTCATGCGGTCCTCTTTTCTAATGCTTGACCAGTAATAAGCCTCGTCTCGGGTTCCTTCAGTGATTAAAACCTTTACGCGACCTGTCCTTTTACGACCAGTTCTGCCACGCCTTTGAATCATTCTCACTTCTGAAGGAACAGGCTCATATAACACGACCAAATCAACGGCAGGGATGTCTATGCCCTCTTCAGCAACGCTTGTGGATAACAGCACGTCATACTCGCCCATTCTAAATGACTTGATAATGGCTTTCTGTTGCTTTTGGGTCAGTCCTTTTTTACCGTCTTTAGCGGCCTGACCAAAGAATTGCGCTGATTTTATTCCTTCCTTCTCGAGCTTTTGATGAATCATGTCAAGGGTGTCCCTATATTGGGTGAAGACTATTATCTTGGATGCTGATTCGTCGCTTTTATCTTCAAAACGTTCTGTGGTCAGCTTGCTTTGGCCATTATCACCCAATTCCTGTTTGAGTATTTTAGTAATCTCATGTAGCTTAGGATGTTCCAGACCACTCTTTTCGGCCTTTCTGGCCAGCTTGACCGCTCGTCCAAAATTATCATCAAGCATCAGTGACTTGGCGGCCTTGGTCTGTTTCTTGCGCAGCCTTCCGACATACCTGTTGAATGTATTGACACCCTGGGTCTCAATCAGCTCCTGGGCATGCTGAATGTTGATGACTGCAGTTAAGATGGAAATTGCATGGAAGAGCTCCTTATCCGGATTGGTTGACCTTGCAATCTCTCCTTGAATGCGGCCTCTTGCCTTCAGTATATCAACCTTATTTACGGAAACGGTCTTGATGACGCCCATATTCTTTAGGGCCTTGAGCCTTACCTTCAGTGATTTGTCAATATATTCCTTGATTTTGGCAAGTTCAGTGCCCATCTTCACCTTAACCCATTCGATTTCAACAGGGTTGAAGTATGGCTTCACGTCAACATCGTCCTCTGTCTTGACGACAATGTTTTGGATGTAAAGGTTTTCGCACACTTCCTTGATTTTATACTTATCGGAACCTGGTGAAGCTGTCAAACCTAAAATTAAGTTAAAATTGGATTCCTGAACATATCTTGATGCCAGATAGACATATGAATAGGACCCGACACCGTGATGGCATTCGTCGAAAACGATTAGGGAAACGTTGCTCAAATCATATCTGCCGTTCAGCAAGTCTGATTCCACGGTTTGTGGAGTGGCGGATATTATCCTTGACTCTTCCCATCTCTTGATTCTCTCATCGGTCTTGACGGCACCTGTTATTGATGTGCAGGGAAGGGTTATGAATTCCTTAAAGCTTTCCTCATGCTGTATTGCCAATGGCTTTGATGGAGCCAAAACCAGCACCTTTGAGTTTTTTACCTTATTCAATCTGTCGGCAGCCACAAGGATGGCCACGATTGTCTTACCTAAAGCGGTCGGTGCAACAACCATGGTGTTTCCCTTCTTCAAGACGTCCCCCGCAAGAATCTGCTGATATAATCTTGATTCGATTGCATCCTTTTTCAACAGTGGATGATTAATGTAGCTTGCCATATTCTAAACCCTTAAACTTTATATTTTAATATTAAACTTAAGTCTTATTAATATGTTGAGAGAGAGCATTTGAAAAGTAATAAAAATAGAAAATGGATTATAATTCAAAAATCACTGATTTGAATTTGGTGGCCGCTTCGCCAATGGCTATCACCATTTCACAATCCAAGTTTAATGCCTTTATCAGACCATCACGAACTTCCTCTTGTGAAGCGCCCAATGTTCCGGTTTTCTTGAAGTCGCTGATATGGTTCAGGAAAATCCTGTCGTTCAGCTTAGGATTGTCCTCCAGCTTCTCGATGGCAATCTTGTGGGACGCCACTGATGCCGGGACGATGAATTTTGAGAACTTCAAGACGCTGTTGAATATGCCTAAATCTCCAGGATAGCCTGATTCGGACGATACAGTAATGACAGTGGTAAAGTCTCCGAATAGCTTCTTGAATTCCTTCAATACGGTTTCAACGCCTGCAGGATTATGGGCATAATCGACAAAGATGTCCTTGCCCTTCACTTTTGCAACCTCTTCCATTCTTCCGCTCACGCCGGTGAAGCTTGCAACTGAAGGCAAAATCTTGTCATAAGGCAAATCCAGAAACTTGTGTGCCGCTATTATGACACCTATCAGATTGTAAACATTATGAAGACCGTCCACGCCCATCTTCACGGTAAGTTTCTCATCGGGAGTGTGCAAGTCGAATGTTCTGTTTTTCAAATCCACATTTGTTGCAATATAGTCCACCTGCGGAGTGGTTATTCCACATTGGCAGAAGTAGTAGCCGCAGCCTGAAATTATTTCCTTAACGGCGATTTCCCTTCCGCAGACACATTCCTTCATTCCGACTGAATCTGGCAACTCATCGACACCGAAGGTTATGACCTCGCCCTTATAGTCCAGTTCACGCAGCAATCCCATGATTGTAGGGTCCTGACCGTTTACAATCAGTGTCTTGCCGTCCAGTTCCTTAATGAATTCGGCTTTAACATTAGCATAATCCATGAAGCTTCCAAGGTCGTTCAGGTGGTCGGGTGTGATGTTTGTGATTACCCCTCCGGTCATGGAAGTGTTCTTGACAACCCTTCCGACTGTTCCGGGAACGCCGAATGTTCCGACTTCCAATATTCCAACATCACCGTCCAATCTGGATTGAAGGATTGGGATGAACTCCGCATTGCCCTGCATGCCTTCAAGGTCATGTTCGCATGGCTTTATTCCATTGTCGTAGGCTATCTTTTTAAGCAATGTTGTTGAGGTTGTCTTGCCGTTTGTGCCTGTAATTCCAAATACCGGCTTTTCCGGCTTGATCATTTCAATAATATCATATAATTCTAAAATCGGCTTGTCACAGTTTTTCAATACGTCAGAATCCTTTGGCAGGCTTGCCGGTGGGATAATGTAATCTGATTTTTTAAAGAACGCTTCAGGAGTCTTTCCATAGAACACGTCTATGTCATATCCTTCCAGGGATTTTGCGAAACGGCAATCTTTTTTAAATGACAAATCGGTTCCTATTACGTTGTATCCTCTTTGCTTCAGTATCCTTGCTATTAAATTTCCGTTTGCTCCGCAAACTCCAATAACCCCAAAGGTGTCATTTTTATTCATATTTTTTGCTCCCCTTTTCAAGCCCTTTCATGATCTTGTCGACTGTGGTTAGCCTGTCGTATGCTATAAGAGGACCCATGTGCAGTATTATGTCTCCAGGCTTGGAGTACTTGAAGGTCTCTTCAGCGGCGATTTCAATGTTTTCGACAGCGACCTTCTCGATTTTCGGATTTGTTATGGCGTCAAGTATTTCCTGAGCCGCTTCCATCTCCACTTCCTGTGTCACCTCATTGAATCCGCTTGCAATTACTGTCTTGATGTCATAGTTGCTGACCAGTTCACCAACCTCCGCCTTGTCTCTGACGGACAGTGTGTCGAAATGGTCAAGGAATAAAACCACACTTTCGTCCTTGAAGTAGTCAAGGGTGATTTTCATTCCATCATATAAGAATGCTGAGTCTAAGATTACCTTTCTTCCATTATAGTTGCCCACATCCTCCATGTGTGCAGGCAAGCCCTTAAACTCTGTTAATGCGTCAATAATATCTTCCTTTTTAACCCCGTAAGTCAATGCCACAGCACTTGCCGCCACTGAATTTTCGAAAAAGTAGCTCATCATGTGGAACGGGGTGGTGAAGGAATCGTCTTCATATTCAATGGTCAATGACTTGTCGCCGACAGTGCCCTTGAAATCGACATCCTCATCCAATGCGTAATACAGGGCATCACCCCTTTTGGGAGCGATGATGTCACGACATGAATTGTTTGCGATGAATGTCTCGCTCATGGCCTCAAGGACAAGCTTGCGTTGCTGGTACAATTCAAGTGAACCGCCGAATTCGGACAGGTGGTCCTCAGCAACATTTGTTAAAAGGCCCATCTTAATGTTCAGTCTGTTTAAAAGACCGATTGTTCCATGAGGAAGTTCAAAAATAGCTATGTCACAATCCTGTGCCTTTCCTTTAACTATCCCATCAATGATTGCTTCTGAAACCAAATTATTCACCAGGGATGAGCAGGACCATACGTTATATCCGGCCTGCTTGAACAGGCTTGTTGTGATAAATGTGGTTGTGGTCTTTCC
Source organism: Methanobrevibacter thaueri (assembly GCF_003111625.1). Taxonomy (NCBI): domain Archaea; kingdom Methanobacteriati; phylum Methanobacteriota; class Methanobacteria; order Methanobacteriales; family Methanobacteriaceae; genus Methanobrevibacter; species Methanobrevibacter thaueri. The sequence goes on from NZ_MZGS01000027.1 coordinate 105,545, forward strand.
CATGGTTCCTGTGATGCCTATGATGTCAACAGGAATCAAATCGTTAACCATCTTGGAGAATTCCTCGTTAGTCAGGACTTTTAAATCTGAATCCTTGATTTTTTGAGCGATTGGAGCGGTTTCAGGTAGAGTAGGAGGCATGTAAACGGCTTCAAACCCTTCAACTGAAGGGTCCTTATTGGCCATGTCTAACTTAACGCCTTCCTTTTCCATTTCAATTAAACTTCTTTGAAACTCTATCTTGAACTCTGAAATATCTTTTAAATCAGTTATTACAACGCTATGGCCCAAATAATTAAGCAATCTTGCAACAGGCCTACTAGCATTTCCTGCACCAACAACTAAATAATTCATAAAAAAGCCTTCCTAACAATTCCTAAATATAATATAGTTTTCATTAAATTTAAAGTTTAATTTTTGAAAAAAAGAAATAATAGAAAAACTATTCGAATTGAATAAGATTTTCTACATCGTTGTAGACAACATCAAGTCCGCACATTGACGGAACATAGTTTGCTGCCTTTGCTGAATTCACACCGATGACTTCAAAGCCCATCTCTTCAATAGGAGCCACAACCATACATGTGTCACATACAACGTTTCCGCCTGCGCTTTCGATTATCTGGGTGTAGCCCATTCTGTCAGCTGTTGCCTTGACGCTGACTGATGTGCAAATCCATAATTTATTTTTAATGGTTTTTCCTTGAACGATAGTTGCCACTTGCTTAATTTCCTCAAGTGATGCATGAGGACATCCGAGACAAATCAAATCAGGTGTCTTGTCGGTGGTTGTTAATTTTTGACGGGTTTCATTGATTTCCTTCTCGCCAATGAACATCAAGTCTTCAACATCCGCCTCACCGGCAATGTCAAATTCAGGGGTTACGTTCTCAACATGATAGAGAGCCACTGAACCTGAGGATGCAAGCGCTGCACCAAGTGTCTTTAAATCGTTGTTGTTTGGAGTGTTCTGTAGCTTGAAGTATGGTACGCCACTGCCGACAGCTTTACCGATAATGTAACCCAAAGCACCGAAATCAGCGCCTTTTAACTCGGTAGACACATTAACAACAAGATTAGCCTTTCTGTTTTGCTCCAGATGGAATCCATATAAAGGAGTTTTACCAACAATGGCCGCTGCAAGTGCCGCAGGACCTCCTTCACGATTGGTACGAGCTCCAATTACGGAATTGACATAAGCAACAGCAGATGATTCGGACCATGAAACATGATCCCTGAATCTTGGAACATTACCAACCAAATAAGGAGTGCAAGTACAGGTTTTTGCAATTCCAAGATTTGCATATGCGTCCACAATCTTGTTTTGCTTGATTGCAAAATACTCAGGAAATCCCAATTCCTCCCAATTGTCCAAGTCGGTTCCCGGAGGATTTAGTGAAGCGTTGATTGTCGCTTTTCCAGAGTCGTCTTGAGCCAAATCTTCAAGATATTCTAAACCAGCATCTCCAATTGTCTTATAAGAAACACCAGATACTTGTGCTGAGGTAATGTCAACCAGTTTGGAAGCTCCGTAAATGTCACCCAAGGCGACAAGGATGTCCATACTTTTTCTTATGGTTTCCCCGTATTCCCCATCACACATTTCCTGTTCTTTTTTTGTCAAAAACATATTAATCATTATTTAATTGGTATTCAACCATTTCGTCCACTAAATGTAAGAAGTTGTCTTTAGCCTCATATGGAATCATTGCGCCCGCAGCAATGTCGTGACCTCCACCAGTACCGTTGAAGTTGTTTGAGGAGTCCTGCAGGGCCTTGCCCAGGTTCACTCCACGGTCAACCATCTCACGGGTGGTTCTTCCTGAAATCTTGATGTCTCTGTGAAGACGTGAAAGACCGATGACAGGTTTTGAATTGTCCAGCAATTCGACTGACAGTCCGATGCTTGCAATGGTTCCCATCACGGATTTCAATACCTTGTCTTCTGAGTACAGGTATTGGATGGCATTCAATTGCTGTGCACCTTCACGTTTAATCCATTCAAGTCCTCTGACGATTTGGTCACGGTATTGGCGTTGCAGCCTTAAGGCAGCGTCCAATGCCTGATCCTTTTCTCCAAGGGCGATGCTTAAACCCAAACCCTGTTTCTTGTTCTTGCCGCACGCATCAAGAATGTATGAATATTCTTCCAAGTCGCGCAATAGCGGAACTTCCTTAGGAACTGTATAGCAGTCCCCGAAAATGTCAGGGTTTATTTCTATGAGCGCATCCTTCAAGAGATCCTTCTCCTCATCCTCAAGGTCTGTGAACTTTATTCCGTAGGACAGGCCTCTCTTTTCCAGAAATTCCTGTGCGCCCTCTAAATCTCCACTGATTCCAGGCAATGGTGGTGAAAAAGTGTAAGCAAGGGATTTGAAAATAGGTTCTGATGCCTTGGAAACTATTTTTAAGCCTTCGTGAATTTCAACAACTCCACTTTCCATTGCATCGCCAAGTATGGTACTGTTAACTCCAGTGAACCCGCCTTGACCTTGCATATCCCCAAATGCACCAATGAGTGCAAAGTGAGCCAAGTGTTTCTTGTCCAAGTCACGAACAGCCAGGTAAGCTGAACCTGCACCACACAAATCCTTACTTCCGTCAATGCCGAAAAGGTGAGGGTTAATGTGAACCACATTACTCTCAGCTTCTGTGTCATTGACCTGGTGGTGGTCAGCAACTATAACATCATGCTTGTAGGTGTTGAATTCCTTTATGAACGGACTTCCCATGTCTGAGAAGATAAACAAATCATACTTTTCACTTCGAAGCTGATTTACCATATCTTCCTTGAGACGTGGAATTATTGTTGTGTGGAACTGAACGTCTTCCTCTTTTAGAGCATTAGCTATAACTGCTGCCGCTGAAATTCCATCAGCGTCGTTATGAGAAATTAATCTGATAACACTATCCTTTTCAATATGCTCCTTAAGCATATTTGTGGCTTCGCTAGCCCTATTTAACAAGGAGTGCTGCTTCTCTTGGATTATATCTCCAACCTTCTGGTAATGCACCTTCACTTACGTAGTAAGATGCTAATCTTCTGATTCTAGCTTCGATGATTGTTAACCCTCTTTTAGAGTGTAAATCTTTAGGGTTTTCTTCTAAGTGGTCTCTGATGTTAACTGCTCTTCTGATTAAGTTCATTAAATCTTCTGGGTATTCACCAGCTTGACCGTTTCTTTTTAAAATTTGGGTAATTCTTTCACCAGTCACATCTTTAACTGATGGAATTCCGTATTGGTCTCTTAAGATGATACCAATTTCGGAGGTACTTTTACCTTCTTTGTTAAATTTTAAAATCATTTCTTCAATTTCTTCGTCACTATAAGTTACCCATTCTGGTCTTGCCATAATATAAACCTCTTTAAATTTTTTAAATCTTAAATAAGCCCAATTATTTTTACTCTTTAGTAGAATACCATTTGATAAACTGTTCTAAAGAATTTTTTCTATGTGAAAATTGGTTTTTTTCATCAGTTGTAAGTTCTCCGAATGTCTTACCTAAACTAGGCACATAAAACAATGGATCAAAAGCGAATCCTAAATCCCCTCTTTCTTCAACTGCGATTTCTCCTTTGACCTTGCCTAAAAAGATCTTGGGCTCAGAATTGGGGGCACAGTACCCAATAACTGACCTGAATTCGGCATAACGGTCATCAGCATCGGTTAATAACTTTAAAATTCCTTGATTTCCAATAGTATCTTGAACATAATGTGAATATGTTCCCGGAAATCCATTTAAAGCTTTAATGAATAAACCAGCATCTTCAACAATCACAGGTTTTCCAAGTTTACGACTCGCATATTTTGCGCCTGATATGGCCACTTCCTCAAGAGTTCCCTGAGGCTCTTCGTAACCTAAATCAATATGCTCAAGTTTAATGTCATAATCCTTGAAAATATTCTCTGCTTCTTTAACTTTATGTTCGTTACCAGTTATAAATGTTATCATATTTTTAATTATGAATTCATTTTTTTATAAATTTATCTTAAAAAAATCGCGCTTAAATCTTCAATGCGATTCGACATCAACGCGATGAAAATTAAAAAAAGAGTAGATAACTTAATATCTACTTTTTAACAGTGATTTTAACCTTTTTGCTTGCCTTTTTATAGTATTTGTTGCCTGAAAATTTAATGGTGGCTTTGTATTTGCCTTTTTTAGTCAATTTCTTTACTTTAAATGTGGCCTTACCTTTTGAATTGGTTTTGGCCTTGTATTTTTTACCTTTGACTTTTAAAGTGACTTTAGCCTTTTTAATTGCTTTGCCTTTAGTGTTCTTCAAGGTCACAACATACTTTTTGGTTTTTTGAGATCTTTTGAAGGATTTCTTTTTGGAAATGATTTTCACTTTTTCCTTGTTGATCTTTACATTAACCGTCTTATCGCTAACTTTACAGTTTTTGCCTTTGACTTTAATAACAAGTTTTTTAGAACCTGCTTTTGCAGTTTTTAAAGCTATTGAAGTTAGTTTTATGGTTGCAACACCCTTAGAATTGGTTTTAGCAGAACCTATAGTTTTACCATTCAAAACGAAAGTGACTGTTTGGGACGGGACAAAATTGCCTTTTTCATCCTTTAGAGTGATGCTATATTTACCGCCATAATTTATAACAAAACTGGCGGTCTTGGCGGTTATGCTTGCTTTTAAAGGATTAACAGTGAAATTGCCATATAACTCATATTCGACAAAATCAGGGCATTTATAAACCGCAACATATTTATATTCGCCCGCATCCAAATTGGAAATTTTGAAAACCGCATTACCGTCGCTTGCATTGGCGTAGTAAACATTTCCATTAATCTTAAGCAATACTGTAGCATTAGGGTTTGCGTATATGCCGGATTGATTTGTTACATTGAAACTGATAGACAGCATACTGCCATAAACATTGTTTTCAATGCCTGCAAAGTTAATTTCGACTGATTTTAAAAAAATCGGGCTATCGGAAGTTATATTGTTTAAAATGATTACTCCCCTATCTGAAATAACATTATTTGAGGAAAACAATTTTCCAACATTGTCCCCAAATTCAGAATCAGATATGTTTAAAAAATCTTCGAAAAATATTGCACCTGCAATTTCAGCAGAATTATTATTAAACACAGATTTGAAAATTTCTCCCACTTCACCAATAAATACGGCTCCTCCGTATGAATCAGCTTCATTATTTGTAAAAATGGAATCTTCAATACTTACTACTTCTGAATAGATAGCACCACCAAAACTTGCAGTGTTGCCGTCAAAAAGACAATCTAAAATGCAATTTTCGTCATCACTGCAAATTGCACCTCCGATTTCAGCATGATTGTCATAAAAGCGTGAAGCGTTGATTGTGGAATTCCTATTGTTTGAGATTTCAATTGCTCCTCCTAAATTGGCGCCATTATTGACGAATGTATTGTTGGATATGATGGCATCTGAACCTTCAAGGTATATGGCACCACCTTCACTGGCATTGTTATCTTCAAATGTGCTGTTCAGTATTTGGCTATTGTCACTTATACATTCAATAGCACCACCAATATCAGCAGTATTATTGTAAAAATAACAATTAACAATCATACCTTCCATTTCAGAGCCATGAACCGCTCCACCGTTGCTGGCAGAATTATTTATAAATTGACAATAATCAATTCTATAGTTTTTTCCATTCACATAGACGGCACCGCCTACCTCAGCAGAATTATTATCGAAATATGTCATATATAGGTTGAATCCGTTACCAATGGCATATATGGCTCCTCCATCGTTGAATGCAAAATTATCCAAAAATTCACAATATTCAACATGCCCGGATGAACCTGACCAGTCAATGACTCCCCCATAATTCGCAAAATTATTGTAAAAGCTGCAGGAGGACACATTTCCTTGAGTTCCATACCAATCAATCAAATGGCCAGATTCGCCACACCTGAAGGAATTGAACACAATATCTCGAAGAACAACATTGGACCCATGTACAGTAATCAAACTGAAGTCCTTGATACCTTCACCGCCATAAAATGTGAATCCCCTACCGTCAATGGTCACATTATCGCAATTAATTATAATTCCAGAGGTTTCATTTTCCACATAATAGTCATTATCCAAACTGATTACGTCTCCGGGGCGGGCATTTCCTATTTCACTTACAAGATTAGAGAAATTGCCTTTATCATCCTTTAATTTAAAATCGTCTATATTTGAACTTGATGTATCATCGATCATGTTCTGTGAGCACAAATCAGAATCATCAATGCCCGTATCATTGCAGTCAACAGCAGACACGCCTGCAATTGAAACAACAAAGCATAATAGTATAAGCAACTTAAAAACTTCTTTAAACTTCATAAAAACCCCTACAGTATCTTTGGAACATAAATTATGTTAATTTCCTCATCCGGAGGACCGGCAAGAAACTCATCATCGATTGCGTCTGAAAGCAATTCCCATACTCTGGAAGTAAATTCATCAAAAAGGTTATTTACAATATTTATCCATCCATCTCTGGTAAATACGTCAATTTTATCGTCAAAAGATGGGTCATCGATATATTCACCAAGGTCAACGAATTCCATACCATTTGAAACACCCTCAAATACTTTAGTCCAGAAGGTACTGTAGTCCTGATGACTATTAGAATAAATTGCACCATGAACAGCACCGAAAGCTCCACCAATGGCCCCACCAACAGCAGTAGCAATCAAATGGTTAAGCTCGTTGGTAGATATTGTATAACTTGCCCCTGACACAGCAATTGCAGTTGTGACATAAATGGCTGATTGAAGTATGTCTTCCTGTATTTGTGTCATAGGGAAGTGTTCGATGGTCTTAGGATTTTTACTTCCCATAGAAATGATTTCCATATTTCCTTCATGAGTGTAGATATCAACTTCACTCTTGCTGTTATATCCTGTATTCTTGCTAAAAGTGGAATTTAAAACCATGAGATTGCCTCTATTGTAAATTGCACCACCATATTTAGCATAATTGCCATTGAAATACGAATGGAAAATTTTCAAAGTGCCCTCATTAACAATGGCTCCACCATAATCATCTTTAACAGTATAGTCAACCTTATTATTATTGAAATGGGTATTGGATATTGACAGATACCCTGAATTTTGAATTGGAATATTGAAACCTTCAATTATCAAATCATTTATTATAACATATGAACGGATTGTTGTGGTTAAAAATCTGGTCTCATCATTGTTTTTTGGATTTTCAACAAATATGCGAGAACCTGAACCGTTAATAATCAACTTACCATAGTCCATTTCAAATAAAAGTTTGGAATCTGGGAAAACTGAATAATTGCCCTTTACAAATCTAACGTTTATAATATCATATTCATCATTGTCGCTAACTAAATTTGCAAGGTTCATTAAGGAACTGACACTATCAATAACGACATTATAGACGGCAGCCTCTGAACTTTCCCTAAATAAAGCCAATCCCTCATCTTCACTCTCAATATAATATTCGGCAATTCCAGTACAGTCAACCAGTTTTGCAATTGAATTTTGAGATAAATGTAAAATGCCCTTATCAGGGGCAAACTTTGATTTTAGAGATACAAGTTTATTGTTTTCAAAAGTACATTCAATCAACACGACCTGTGCAGAAGTGCCCTCACTATAAATTGCTGATCCTTTTGAAGCCTTATTTCCAATAAATGATGAATTGCGACAATATATTCCACCATAATTCTGTATAGCTCCACCATAATCATAATCTAAAACTGTATGATATATATTGTCTACAAATGAGCAGTTAACAATATAAACAGTACCAAAATTTAAAATAGCGCTGTTGAAACCTTTCAAAGTCAAATTTACTAAAGTTAAACTGCTGTGTTTAGGAACATATGCAAAATGATAGTCATTATTCTGAGCATTGTCATTCAACTGAATTGTTGCACCATGACCGTTTACAAGAATGGCTCTGGTGTCCATGTCCAACAGCGCCTTGTCATTCTGTGCAATGTAATATATTTTAGGATCAAGCATTTTTGTACGCCATTCCTTGCGTTGCTTAATCATTTCTTCAAAATCATTTACATTAACGGCATATGTCTTATTTTCCAAATCAATGACATATCCTGATGATGTATCGGCAAATGCCTTAATGTCATTGTGGACATTGAGAAGAGATCTTGCATCGGAATAAACCAGGAAAGTGGATTCATTGGAATTTAAACTATTGATATTCCTTGAACAAACAGATGAATATTCGCTAAAGAAACTGTGTCTAATCTGGAAATCGAAAGTATCATCGTTTTCATCATAGAAAATGACAGCACTTTTATTGGATGCATAAATGTTATCGTGCTCAGACAAGAATTTGCAGGCTATAAAACTGGTAAATGAATTGGTTTCGCCATATAAAACGCCACCCTGTGTTCCGGTTTCACTTTGCCAGCCTACGAAAGGTTCTGAATTCCTATTATTGGAAAAAGTACAACGGTCAAATGTTGCCTTGTTTAAATTATAAACCACCCCACCAGGAGTTACAGTATCAAAATATCTAGGATCATTTTCTATGAATGTTGAATTGGCACAGTATAATTCCCCATTGTTTACAAAACAGCGAATAAATTTCTTTAAAGTAAGATTATTAATTGAAATTGCAGTATTAGGATTGCCATAAATAAAGTTATGCTTATACCCGTCTTCAATTGTAGCTCCATTACCGTTTATGAACAGCCTACCATGAGACAGATGGATAAGATAATACCATTCCCTGTCCTTCCAGAAGTTCTCAGTGATTTTATAGGTGCCCTTATTAAGGTTTATAACAGTCACATCAACATGATAATCACTTTTTGACATTTTCCTCAAGACCTCTGTAAGTTCGCTGCTGGTGGAAACTGTCACGTTATATAATATAAATGATTCAAGGGAAGGGTATACATAACGATAGGTGTTTTCACCAATGACACTATATGTAATATTTCCTAGATTAATAAAGGATTCATTGTTATATATTGGCATTAACGAACCGAATCCGGTACCGTTTAGATAATTGACTACCTTTGAATATTTATTGAGCACTGTAATGTTGTCCTTAACTGTGATATTGCGATAATTGACAGTGACAACATAATTTCCCGGTGCAACATTAAGTTTGAAGAAAGCCCAACCGTATTCGGTGACATTGCATGTGTAATTCATTCCATTAATTGTGAAAGTGGCAATGCCTGTGTCGGCATATTCATCCTCTCCAATGGCGAATCTGGTCACATAAGTGTCGTTAATGTTGAAAGTTGCAATTTTGGTTTGTGGAAGTACGGTTATCTGATTTTTAAATGTTTCGCCTGTAGCTGTATTATATGCCACAACAGTATGAGTGCCTATATCCAAATTGAGATGCAAATATGCCCTGCCGTCTTCATGAATTCCCTCAGTGTGGTTAATTCCGTCGACATTAAAGATGACAGGTGTTTGGTTAGGCAAACAATTGTCTTCAGAGTCTAAAAATACAGCTGAATAAAGACTATCGCTTCCATAAACCATGACTAAATCCTCCCCATAGACACTGGTTTTTTTAACGTTGATAGTGTGGGTTAAAACTTGAGAATTGACCCTTACGGTAATCTTATGGGAACCGGATCCATTAGGAGTATAGTCAAATTCAAAAGACTTGCTTTTTACTGCAGTAATGCTGAAATTTCCACGTTTATCGCTGGAGAATCTGATGTCTTCAGCCAAATGACCCAGAACATCATTTGTGAAAATTATTTTAAAATGAATAGGCAAGTAATTGATACCTTCGTTTGCGCCTGATAAAGAAACTACGGTAGGATTACTATCAGAATGTTTTTTGTTGCTTCCAAAGATCTTATATTCCATTACTCTTGGAGAGGAAAATGAAGGACTGTTTGTACCCCACCAATTTTTTTCCAATTTATTATAATGGCCGCTGGAGAAGATATCACTTCCCTGATTATCTGCACGATTGTCCACAAAAGCATTATTGTATACCTTCATATAGGAGGCGGAGGAATCTGTGTAAATCGCTCCACCACGAGATTTAGCATGATTATTCTTAAAGTAGGAATTTAGAATATCAACCGTTCCTGATGAGTCAACGTAAATGGCTCCACCGTCACCCTGGGCGAAGCAGGATTCGAATGTTGTGTTTTCGACACTGCCCAATCTATCAGTGTGAACCGCTCCACCACCATCGACATAAACCCTATTATTTATGAAATATGAATTATCCTGACTAGAGAATGTTTTATAAGCGTATATTGCTCCACCCTTATTTTGAGCCCAATTATCCTTAAAAGTGGAACTATTTACATAAACAGATCCTTTACAACAAATTGCTCCACCATATCTCTTAGCAACCCCCTGAGTTGCATAATTGCCATTAAATGTACAGTTACGTAAATTTAAACTTGTGGAATCACTGTCACTGTAGATGGCGCCTCCATCACCTGCAATTGCATAATTATTTGTAAAAACTGAATTATAGAGATATATGTTTCCACAATTGTTGTTAATGTAGATTGCGCCTCCAAAATCACTGTTTGCATGATTTCCATCAAATACCAAGTTTCCTATAGTTTTTGAAACTGTAGAGGTGTAAATAGCACCGCCATGACCGTCTGCGGAATTTTTTATAAACTTGTTTACCTTGTCAAATTTGATAAAATCAGTGTAAATAGCACCGCCTTTACCCTTAGCGGTATTGCTTTCAAAACTGGAATTTCCTACATGCAACCATTTATCGGCATAAATCGCTCCACCCCTACTGGATTTTGCGGAATTTTCGGTAAAGTTGGAATCATCAATATATATATGAGGACCGTTTCCATAAATGGCACCTCCTTCCTTGGCGGAGTTTCCGGTGAAATTGGAACCGATGACAATTAGATCCTTAGTGGCATAAATCGCTCCACCATAATTTTCGGCGACATTATTTGAGAAACTGCATCCCTCTACAGTTAAATCTTCCTTAGCGCATACTGCACCGCCAAAACATTTGTAAACTTTTGCACCCCATGCCTTGTTGTCGATAAATTCTGTGCCAGTTATTTCAGCACCTTTTTGACAAAAAACAGCTCCCGCATCTACATAAGCGCTGTTTTCTTCAAAATAACAATCTTCTATAACAACTTCCCCTTTAGAAAATATTGCTCCACCGCTTTCGGAATTGGCCTTGTTGTTTTTAAAGGTGGAATCTGTGACGGTGAGGGTTCCCTCTAAATTATCATTATAGATTGCCCCACCATAATTTTCAGCAGCGTTATTTTCGAAAGTACAGTTAATGATTGTCCATTGAGAAGGAGTTTTAATAAATATTGCTCCTCCAGTTTTACTATTGGTATTCTTACAGTTCTTAATGATTAAATTCTTTAATGTGATTTCCCCACTATGCGAAACAAACAAGCATTGATTATTTCCACTGCAGTCAATGGTGTGTCCCTGCCCATCAATCGTTAAACTATTACTAATCTCTATAGAACAACTGCTTGTTGTAACATAGTCGTTCGTTAAATTTATGACTGAATCCTCTTCAGCATCTGAAATCTGATCCTTGAGTTCATTTATTGATGCCGGAGGGCTAGCCAAACTGTCATTGTCATCAGCCATTTGAATAATGTCTTGCGTATCATTATTTAAATCAGTCGCAACGACACAACTAATTGAGAATGAAACCAATAAAAACATAAACACAACAAATAATTTCGATTTCATAAACTCTTCACCGTTAATTTACTATGATATCTATTATGTTGAACAAACTTATAAACTATTCTATAATATAGATGTGAAACATTAAAAATAATAACTCATTAATGAGTATATCTTCCACGTGATTCTATGTCATTTATTGCATTGATTATGGACTCATCACCATAGCCTTTTAAAATCAAATCAAAATATCTCAAAGCCAAATTGTAATCGATACTCTGCAGTGACTTCTTTAAAACCAGCAAATCGACAGCCTTATCTTCCCTAAGCTGTGAATATCTTCCAAGACCAAAATCTATGAAAACCAAATCCCCTTCGCTGAGCATTATGTTTGATGTGGTAATGTCGCCGTGAATGATGTCCGCCGAATGCAGCTTAGAAATCTCGCGGCCCAACTCAAATGCCAGGTCATCATCAATTACCTCTTTCAGCATCACTCCGCCAATCTCCTCCATGGTGATTGTTTTGTCATGCAAATCAACATCATAAAGTACAGGAGTCCTAACACCTGCCCTTTTGGCATCGGACAATAGTTTGGCTTCCTCTTTAGTTCTTGCCCTTCTGATTTTATCATCTATTTCAGGAATTCTGTAACCTTTAGGAATCCTATCCTTGACAACAGCCTTTTCACCCAGATAATCTGATTTGACAATGTTGGACTCGGCACCCTTTGCAATCAGCTCGTCGGGCAACTTCAGATAGGACTTTGAATTGTCGATCCATGGAATGTCAACCTCATCGGTTCTGAACTTCTGGATGATTCGGGTGTCATTTAGATCCATCGGACCGAACTCTTTGCACATCAGAAGACCCAGCCATGCAATCATGACACCGTTGTCTCCGCATAGCTTCATTTCAGGCATGTAGAACTTGGCGCCGTGCTCTTCTGACATTGTCCTGAGCATTTCACGCAATCTGGAATTGGCAGAAACCCCTCCGCAAAGCATCACCTCATCCTTTTGTGTGTGGGAAAGCGCACGCTCGGTGACCTCAACGAGCATTGCAAATGCTGTTTCCTGAAGTGAAAAACAGACATCCTCCATCGGAGTTCCCTTTTGCACTTCCCTTATGGCTGCTGAGAGCAGTCCTGAAAACGAGAAATCCATTCCCTTGACAACATAAGGCAGATCAACATAAGATCCTTTTTTTGCAAGCCTTTCAATTACAGGCCCACCAGGATGGCCCAAACCGGTCTCACGGCCGAAATGGTCAAGGCAGTTTCCAACGGCAATGTCCAGGGTTTCACCGAAAATACGATATCTTCCACTTTCATAGGCGATTACCTGACTGTTTCCACCACTTACGTAAAGTGATACTGGATTAACCGCACCTGTATCAAGCTTTCCAACCTCAACATGACCAATGCAATGGTTTACGCCAATGATTGGTTTTTTAAGAGATAATGCCAGTGATCTTGCTGAAGTGGCAACGATTCTGAGTGCGGGACCCAAACCCGGACCCTGTGAAAATGAAATCAGGTCAATGTCATCATATGACAATCCTGACTCTTCAATGGCCTGAGGTATAAGTTTCGGAATCCATTCGGCATGATGCTCTGCAGCCAAACGAGGATGAATGCCTCCCTCTTCCGGAAATAGCTGCTTTCCAGCCATGGCTAATATATTTCCGTCGCTGTCGACAATGCCTACACCGGTTTTCTCTGCGGTTCCTTCAATTCCCAAACTTATCAAGATTATCAACTGAAAAATTTAATTAATTAGTATTTATAATATTGAAATATAAAAATATTTTTTAAATTTAAAGTACATAAGTGAAAGTATGGGATTTTATAGTGCTAATACTCCAGAACAGAAAAGGGTTAAAAAACTAACCGGAGACATTAACATCAGCGATATGTTCAAAAACGAATGTGAAACAAGAGGCATACCAATATACAATGCATATAACATTCAAAAACGATTATTGCATGAAGTGGAACAGGAAGAGCTTCATGGTGTGAAGGAAGTCGATGACAGGCTGATGGAACTGCTCGATGAGAGAGGAAAAAACAAGGTGACACACAGATATGTTGACTTCATTTCAAATGAGGACAGTGCTTCAAGAGGAGTGATCCCTCCAAGAAGCGATGAAAAGACATCACTACCTCCAAAAGACCAAATAAGAATCCCTCCAAGAGCTAGAGATGGACAAACATTTCTAACTGACAATGAATTGCCGGAAATAGAGATGTTAAAGAAAATCATGCTCCAGAATAAAAAGATTATTAATCAAAACAAGATAATTATAGACTTATTGAAAAAACAAGGTGAAAATAATGATTGATGGAATTAAAACCTACGGTTCAACAGAACTGACAGAAAAATTACAGGAAGTTGAAGATGACGCTGTATTCCTGCTTACAATAGGAACAACAGAAACTTCATTGATTGAAGGAATTTCCGGAGCAGGACCCTCTGCAGACTTGACAGAATACACCCCTGCAAGTGATGCCGAATTCATGGTATTGGGAGAGGTAAGATGCTGTGAAGCTCCTGCGGAAACCGTTGTTGGAGACGCAGCCGCACCGACACCTGCAAGACTTACAAAAGCTGCTCTTCAAGTTTCAAACATCCCATTTGTAATCGTTGATGCCGGTTCTAAAATCAAGCCTGACCTTGAATATGTGAACTTAGGAAAAGAGTACGGAAGGGACATAAGGACAGGCAAAGGTGTTTTAAATCCATTGGAAATATTCGAAAACGCCAAAGACTTAGGTGACGAGTTATCACAAAGACATGAAATGCTTATCATCGGTGAAAGTATAGCCGCCGGAACCACAACCGCACTTGGAGTCCTAAAGGCATTAGGCTATGAAGCCAATGAAAAGGTCAGCGGAAGCATGCCACACAACCCTCACGACTTGAAATCAAAGACAGTTAACGAAGGACTTAAAAATGCTGGAATTACTCCTGGTGAAGCTGATGCGATGCAAGCCATTGGAGCAGTGGGAGATCCTACCATCGCTGCAATCGCAGGTTTGGTGTTAGGTTCCGATATTCCGATTATTTTGGCTGGCGGAACACAGATGGCAGCAACCTGTGCTGTAATCAAATCCATACATCCGACATTTGACTTTTCAAGAATCAATCTCGCCACAACAGTGTTTGTGGCATCAGATGAAACTGCAGACCTCTTCGGAATTCTCGAGCAAATCGACGACAACATTACCGTCAATGTTGTTGACCCTAGATTTGAGGAATCCGAACACGAAGGACTGAAAAACTATCTGAAAGGATTTGTTAAAGAGGGCGCCGGAGCCGGAGGAGCAATGTATACCGCACTAGCTTTAGGAAGCTCCGTTGAAAGATTGAGAAAAAGAATAGAAAAAGTATGTAAATAGAGATTATTTCAATCTCTATAATTTTTTTAATTTTAGAAGATATGAGCTATTGAGCCCATAAACACTATAATACCAACCGCCCAGCAGTAATAGGAAAATATATCCAAACTCTTATTTTGAATTAAATCGAGCATCCATTTGATGGCCAGATAACCTGAAATGATTGCTGCAATAAATCCTAAAAACACTGGCAGGAAATTGGCATCCATGGCAGATCCGATATCCTTAAGCTGCAAGACGAACGCTCCGAAGATTGCAGGAATGGATAGGATGAAACTGAATTTTGCCGCAAATTCCTTGTCAAGGCCGATTGTAAGCCCTGCCGCAATTGTTGTACCGGAACGTGAAAGCCCAGGCAGAATAGCACATGCCTGACCCAGACCCATGAACAATGCCTCTTTCTTGGTAATGTTGTCATAGTTGATGTTTCCGCTGGTCATCCTTTGGGACAGGTAGAGAATTGTTCCTGTTACGAAAAGGAAAAATGCCGGAACATACAATGCGCCTGCAAACAATGCGTCAACTGAATCCTCAAACAGGACTCCGACAATTCCCACTGGGATTGTGGCAATAATCACATACCATGCAAGTCTCTTATAAGGGTCCTCCCCGAAACCTTCTGTGAATCTTCCTTGAAGGATATCGCCAAGGCTCAGCCACCATGACTTGAGCATCTTATAGATATCATACCTAAAGAACCATAATACTGCTATTAATGTTCCTAAATGAAGAAATGTGTCAAAAGCAAGTGAGCTTTCAACACCCAAAATATTTTGAATGAACACTAAGTGAGCTGAACTACTTACCGGTAAGAATTCAGTCAGTCCCTGAACGATACCAATAATAATTCCTTGAATTATATCCATGCGCTACCTCGCTTAGATGTAAGTTAACCAACCGTATTTGTCTTCAACTTTTGCTTCCACAATATCAAAGAATGCAGTTTGTAGTTTTTCTGAAACCGGTCCTCTTCTACCGATTCCGATTGTTCTGTGGTCAATAGAACGGATTGGAGTTACTTCTGCAGCGGTTCCTGTGAAGAATACTTCATCTGCGATGTATAGTCTTTCCCTTGAAATTGTCTCTTCGATTACTTCATAGCCAAGGTCACGTGCAATGGTCATTACGGAATCCCTTGTGATTCCCTTGAGGTTTGATGATGACATTGCAGGAGTGTATAACTTGTCTCCTTCAACGAGGAATATGTTTTCCCCACTTCCTTCTGATACGTGTCCTTCATAATCTAACATGATGGCTTCATCGAAACCGTTGTCAAGTGCTTCGAGCTTTGCGAGTTGTGAGTTCATGTAGTTTGCTCCACATTTTGCAAGTGTTGGGAAAGTGTCAGGTGCTGGTTTTCTCCATGAGGACACTCCGATGTCCACACCGTTTGCCATTCCTTCTTCACCAAGGTATGATCCCCATTCCCATGCTGCGATTGCTACGTTTACAGGGCATCCTAATGGGTTTACACCAAGTTCCCCATATCCTCTGAATACGATTGGGCGTATGTAACATCCGCCTAAGTCGTTGACACGGAGGGTTTCGAGGATTGCTTCAGCGATTTCCTCTTGGGTAAATGGAATGTCCATCTTGTAAATTTTTGCTGAGTCAAATAATCTTTGTACATGCTCTTCTAAACGGTATACTGCTACTCCATTTTCATTTGAGTATGCTCTGATACCTTCGAAGACACTTGTTCCATAGTGAACTACATGTGAAAGTAATGAGATATTTGCATCTTTCCATTCTACGAATTTACCGTCTAACCAAACTTTAGTTTCTTTGTCATCCCACGCCATTTTATCACGTCATTATTTTATATTTTATAATATATTGTTATTATTTAATAAAATTTTCTTAGTAGAATTTTCAAAAATAGAAACTTTTATATATTAGTAAATTCATAATAATATTTGTTGGTTCCGTGGTCTAGTGGTATGATACCTCCCTTACAAGGAGGGGATCACGAGTTCGAGTCTCGTCGGAACCACTCAATTCTATTTTTCAGAAATTTTTACATTTTAGTGTGTAATTTCTATAA
Source organism: Methanobrevibacter thaueri (assembly GCF_003111625.1). Taxonomy (NCBI): domain Archaea; kingdom Methanobacteriati; phylum Methanobacteriota; class Methanobacteria; order Methanobacteriales; family Methanobacteriaceae; genus Methanobrevibacter; species Methanobrevibacter thaueri. The sequence goes on from NZ_MZGS01000027.1 coordinate 122,621, forward strand.
TTTTAATCTATTTTACTTCAAAAAATTTACCTTAAAAATTTATTTTTCTACCAATGATTTTAGGATAATTTAACCAGTTTGATAATTTTTAATGAAAATTTTAGTTGATTGAACAATATACTAGTAAAATATTAATTATGGATTAAAATTATCAAATAATAAAATTTAAATAGTTTTCTAATTAAAATTCTATATATCAAATAAGGAGATTAATTATGGTAGTTAAAATTGCTATTATTAAAAGTGGTAATATTGGTACTTCACCAGTAATTGACCTATTGTTAGACGAAAGAGCAGACAGACCAAATATCGATGTAAGAACATTTGGATCTGGAGCAAAAATGAACCCAGAACAAGTAGAAGACGTTGTACCTAAAATAGACGCTTTCGAACCTGACTTCGCAATCTTCATTAGCCCAAACCCAGGAGCACCTGGACCAGCTAAAGCAAGAGAATTATTATCTGAAAAAGATGTTCCTGCTATTATCATTGGTGACGCACCTGGTAAAGGTAAGAAAGATGAAATGGACGAACAAGGTCTCGGTTACATCATCGTTATGTCCGACCCAATGATCGGTGCAAAAAGAGAATGGTTAGACCCAACTGAAATGGCTATCTTCAACTCCGACATCTTAAAAGTATTAGCTGAAACCGGAGCATTAAGATTAGTCCAAAAAACCATTGACGCTGTAATCGCTCAAGCTGACGCAGGTGAAGCAATCGAATTACCTAAACTCATAATCACTGCTGAAAAAGCTGCAGAAGCTGGTGGATTCGCAAACCCATACGCAAAAGCAAAAGCTATTGCTGCATACGAAATGGCTGGATCCGTTGCAAACTTAGACATGAAAGGTTGTTTCATGACCAAAGGTTTCGAAAACTTCATCCCATTAGTAGCTGCTGCTCACGAAATTGCTGCATGCGCTGCTAAATTAGCACAAGAAGCAAGAGAAATCGAAAAAGCTAATGATACTGTTTTAAGAACCCCTCACATGAAAGAAGGAAACCCAGGTTGTAAAACAGACTTAATTAGTAAACCACAATAAGTAGTTTAATAACTACTTTATTTTTTTCTTTTTTTGAGGCTGACTCATAATTTTTGTGTTTAAATTTTTTTTCTTATTTTATTATCCTTTAATTTTATATACTAGGAAGTACAATCTATTATTAGAGTTAATTAACTTTTTGGTTGTGTTTTTTATGGTTTT